>JBAPYC010000103.1:0-8126 GCA_049284535.1 Streptosporangiaceae bacterium | reverse complement strand
CGCCACCACCTCGCGTTCGCGCGGGGTGAGCATCTCCATCCCGGTGGCGGCCACCTTGTCCGGCGGCCGGGCCACGAACTCGCTGATCAGCCGGCGGGTCACCGCGGGCGACAGCAGTGAGTCGCCGCGCATCACCACCCGCAGGGCCTGCAGCAGCTCGGCGGGCTGGGTGTCTTTCAGCAGGAACCCGGCCGCGCCCGCGCGCAGCGCGCGGAAGATGTGCTCGTCGAGCCCGAAGTTGGTGAGGATCACGACGCGCACGCTGTCCAGCCGTTCGTCCGCGACGATCCGCCGGGTGGCCTCGAGGCCGTCGAGCACCGGCATCTGAATGTCCATGAGGGCGATGTCCGGGCGGTGCTCGGCGGCCAGCGCGACCGCTTGCTGGCCGTCGGCGGCCTCGGCGACCACCTCGATGTCGTCTTCCGCCTCGAGCAGCGACCGGATGCCGCTGCGGATCAGCGCCTGATCATCAGCTAGCAGGATCCTGATCACGACGGCGCCCGCGCGGGGAGCTCGGCGCGCACCTGGAAGCCGCCGCCGTCCTGCGGTCCGGCGTGAAGCTGGCCGCCCAGGGCGGACACCCGCTCCCGCATGCCGACGAGACCCAGCCCGGGACCCGGCGGCCGGGTCCCGGTGGCGGTGCCGCTGCTGGTGGCGGAGCCGTTGCCGATGGCGGTGCCGGCGGCGGAGCCGTTACTGGTGGGGGTGCCCTTGCCGTCGTCATCGACCTGGATCGAGAGGGTATGCGGCGTGTAGTGCAGGTGAACCGAGGCGCTGGCGTGGCCGGCGTGGCGGCTCACGTTGGTGAGCGCTTCCTGCACGATCCGGTACGCGGCCTGGTCCGTTTCGGGCGGAAGCGGCCGCTCCGCGCCGGTCACGGTCACCGTCACGGGCAGGCCGGCCGCCCGGGCGCGGGCCACCAGGCTGTCCAGCTGGCACAGGCCGCTGCCGTCGCTGTCCTCCTCGCTGCGCAGCACGCCGAGGGTGGCGCGCAGTTCCCGGACGGCGTCCGTGCTTGCCTCCTGGATCGCCAGCAGCGCCGGCGGGACATCCTCGCCGCGCTTGCGAGCCAGGTGCACCGCCACCCCCGCCTGAACCTGGATCACCGAGATGCTGTGCGTCAGGGAATCATGCAGCTCACGGGCGATGCGCAGGCGCTCCTCTACCGCCCGGCGCCGGGCGGCTTCGTCCCTGGTCCGCTCCGCCTCTTCCGCGCGCTGCTCGACCTCGTGGAGGTGCAGCTGCCACATGCGGAACGTCACGCCCATGACGCCCGCCGAGATAAGCCATCCGGCCGCAAAGAACCGCTGCCGTCCCCGATCCGTGCGCATTCTCCGAGCGTACGCGTCCCGCCCTCGGCCGGCATCCGCCCGCAGTCGCTATTGCCGGCTACTCCCCGCGGAGTACCCCGGGGTCTGACCGCATCCCCGTTGACCAGGCAGAAGTCACTTCCTGCGCACGACGACGGGGGGCCGTCCAGCCGGGAGCATCGAGGGCATGACAACGACATCTTCCGCACTAAGTCAGGCCGGCACCCGGAACGACGGCCGCCACCTTGGCGTGGCCCTGCTGGTCATCGCGACGGCCCAGCTGATGGTCGTGCTCGACGCGACTATCGTGACCGTCGCGCTGCCGCACATCCAGACCGCGCTCGGATTCTCCGGCAGCGGGCTGGAGTGGGTCATCAACGCCTATGCCCTGGTGCTGGGCGGACTGCTGCTGCTCGGCGGGCGTGCCGGTGACCAGTTCGGCCGCCGCCGGATGTTCGTGACCGGCCTGCTGCTGTTCTCGGCTGCGTCCCTGGCCGGCGGGTTCGCCACGTCCCAGACATGGCTGCTGGCGGCCCGGGCCGTTCAGGGCGCTGGCGGCGCGATCGTCGCGCCCACCGCGCTGGCGCTGATCGCGACGACGTTCCCGGAGGGCCCGGCCCGGACCCGGGCGATGGGCGTGTACTCCGCGATGAGCGCGGCCGGCGGCGCGATCGGGCTGCTCGCCGGGGGGCTGCTCGTCGCGTACGTCTCCTGGCGGTGGGTGCTGTTCGTCAACGTGCCGATCGGCATCGCGGCCGCGCTCGCCGCCCTGGTCGTGCTGCCCGGTTCCGCGCGCAGGCCGGGCCGGTTCGACCTGGCCGGCGCGATCACCGGAACCGGTGGGGTGGCCGCGCTCGTCTACGGCCTGTCCAACGCCGCCACCAGCCCGGACGGGACATCCCACTGGGGTGACGCCAACGTGCTGGCCGCGCTGACGGCCGGCGTTGCCCTGCTCGCCGCCTTTGCGGTCATCGAGGCACGCAGCCAGCACGCGCTGATGCCGGTGCGGCTGCTGCGCGACCGGAACCGGGCCGGCGCGATCGTCATCATGCTGGGCGTGGGGACGATCACCTCCGGCGTGTTCTTCTTCCTCACGCTGTTCGTGCAGGACCTCTGGGGTTACTCCCCGCTCCGGGCGGGCGTGTCGTTCCTGCCGTTGACCGTCACGCTGGTGGCGGGCACCGCCGCCGCCGTCCGGCTCGTGCCGCGGATCGGGGCGCGCCCGCTGCTGATGGCCGGTGCCGCCGCCAGCGCGGGCGGCCTGTACTGGCTGTCGCGGATGACCGAGCACGGCACGTACGCGGGCGGGCTGCTCGGGCCGAGCCTGGTAACGGGGGCCGGGCTCGGCCTGATGTTCGTCCCGCTGTCGCTGGTCGCCCTGGCCCGCGTCGCCGATGCGGACTCCGGGATAGCGTCCAGCCTGCTCAACGCCGGGCGGCAGATAGGCGCGTCCATCGGCCTCGCGGTGCTGGGCACCGTGGCCTGGACGGTGGCCGCCGACGGCGCCCGCGCCCACACCACCGCGGCCCGGAGTGCCATGCGGCAGGCGGCTTACCAGCACGCGCTAGCGGCCGGCTTCGACCGTGCCTTCGGTGTCGCCGCGGGGATCGCAGTGCTCTTCCTGGTCATCGCGACCGCCGTGATCCGCGTCCGCCGTGCTGACCTGAGCGGCGGCTGAGAGGGGGGGTGGTGCTGGCGGCCGCCAGGTTATGGCGTGCCTAGGTCCGCCGGCCATCCCGTGGTGCCGTTATCCGGTGCGCTGGTCTGGCTCGCTTTGGTCTGGCCCGTTTTGGTCTGGCCCGTGCTGGTCGCGTGACTCTTGGGCTGGGGCGACAGGCAGGCGCTGGCCTGCGTGCCGGGCGCGACGAGGCCCACGGTGCCAGCCGCGGCGCACGGTACCGGCGGGGCCGGCCTGTGCAAGGCGGCCACGACGACCACGGCTAGCGTAGCTACGGTGAGGACCGACACGACCAGCAGCCTTCGCTGCCGGATGCTGCGAGCCAGGATCACCAGGCCGCCGCGTGAGAGCGGCAGCGAGAACCGTGTCAGCATGCGGGCGAGCCGCGGGTCCGAGCGGCGTAGCGAGTCCTCGATGCCGTCCAGGGCTCGCCGTTCGGCGGGCGCGAGGCTCATAGGCGGCTGCGCCCCTGGGCGGCGGCCGAGCCAGGATTACGGCCGATGGTGGTAGTCATAGATCTGCTCTCACGTTTCGCACGGATCTTACGAAGCGGCGCGCTGGCTACCCTGCCTCGAGCCGGTAATCTCCCCGCCAGATTAGGGCAATCCAGCGACTTGTCCGGCCAATTCCGCCCCATCGCGGTTGCTAATGGCCCAGGATCTAGTGGCCCAGCACCGGGTGCGGGACGTAGGGCTCCTCGAGCCGCTCGATCTCTTCGGCGCTCAGCGGGAGCTGCTCGGCGGCCAGCGCGTCCTCGAGGTGGCCGAGCCTGGTGGCGCCGACGATCGGGGCCGTGACGCCGGGCTTGTGCAGCAGCCAGGCCAGTGCGACCTGCGCGGGGGGAACCTTGCGGTGGGCCGCCACCTCGGCCACCCGCTCCACCACGTCGAAGTCGGTCGGCTGGTTGTACAGCGAGTCGAGGAAGCCATCGCTGCCGGCCCGGGTGGTGCGCTGCTCCCCCGTGCGGGTGCGGCTGCCGGCCAGCAGGCCACGCGCCAGCGGGCTCCACGGCAGCACCGCCACGCCCTGGTCGAGGCATTGCGGGATCATCTCCCGCTCCTCCTCGCGGTAGACCAGGTTGTAGTGGTTCTGCATGGAGACGAAGCGAGTCCACCCCGACCGTTCGGCCGTGTACTGGGCCTTCGCGAACTGCCAGGCGTACATGCTGCTGGCCCCGATGTACCGTGCCTTGCCCGACCGGACGACGTCGTTCAGCGCCTCCATGGTCTCCTCGACCGGCGTCGTGGGGTCCCAGCGGTGGATCTGGTACAGGTCGACGTAGTCGGTGCCCAGCCGCCGCAGCGAGGCGTCGATGCCGGACAGGATGTGCTTGCGGGACAGGCCGCGGTCGTTCTCCCCCGGACCGATCGGCATGAAGATCTTGGTGGCGAGCACGTAGTCGTCGCGGCTCCCGAACAGCTTGGACAGCAGGTGGCCGGTGATCACCTCGCTCGTCCCGCCGTTGTAGGCGTCGGCGGTGTCGAAGAACGTCACGCCGCCGTCGATGGCGGCGCGGACGATGGGCTCGGCGACGTCCTCTGGTTGGGCCCAGGCCCGTTCGGTGCTGTCGCCGTAGCTCATCATGCCCAGGCAGACGCGGGAGACCCGGAGGCCGGTCGAGCCGAGATTCACGTACTTCATCGCTGTCGTTCTCCGTTCAAGATCGTTCGTCAGTTTGGGGCGTTATAGCGCCCCAAACTGACGGAAGATGCCGCGGTATGCCGCCGGCCGGCCGCCGTTAGAGGTCGATGGTGGTGCCGGGGTCCAGGCGGGTGACGGGGGTGCCGCTGGGGGCGGCGGCGACGCCGAGCATCCGGGTGTACAGGCCGAGGCCGTTGTCGTTCAGGATCGCGTCATGGATGGCGTAGCCGCGGGCCGGGGCGACGGCGCGGTAGTAGTCGATCATCTCCGCCGCCTTCAGCCAGGGCGCGCTGATGGGGACGAGCAGGGTGCTGGCCGGGTCCTCGGGGATGGTGAACGAGTCGCCGGGATGGAACACGTCGCCGTCGATGAGGAAGCCGGTGTTGACGACGAGCGGGATGTCTTTGTGGATGAGGGCGTGCTCGGTGCCGTAGACGTGGATGTCGAAGCCGGCGACTTCCAGGACGTCGCCGTGCTGGACCTCGTGGATGCGGTCGCCGAAATCCTTGAACTGGGCACAGATGGACTGGTTGGCCCACAGGGTCAGGTCGGGGTCGCTCGACAGGGCCGCGCGGAGGGCGTCGGGCTCTAGGTGGTCGGGGTGCTCGTGGGTGACCAGGACGGCGGCGGCGCCCTGCAGGGCCGCGGCCGGGTCGCTCCAGCCGCCGGGGTCGATGAGCAGGTTGGCGCCGTCTTTCTCGAGGCGGACGCAGGAATGACCGAGTTTGGTGAGGCGCATCTGGCCAGATTATCGGTCGGGCTTCGGGCCGCTGGCCGCAGGCCTTTCCAGCCGGTCGCGCTACACAGGACCGGATTCGCGTGGCCAGGGATGACGGCTGGTTTAACGGGTTATGAACGGGGCAGCTGCCAACCTGATTTCGCCACCCTGAGCGCCATGCGACTAAGGGGGTTCCGTTATGAGGGACGGAACTGGACCAGGCAGGGTCGGCTGTCCAGCGCCACAGACGGCCCGCGAGGGTGGGATAACGCGCCGCCAGCTGCTGCGCTGGGGCAGCGGAGGGATGCTAGGCACGCTGGGGGCCGGAATCGTATCCGGATGCGGGCTGCCCGCCTCGGCCGCCCGCAGGTCGGCGCAGTCCCCGGTCCGGGCCGGCCAGCCAGTCAACCTGACCTTCTGGACGTGGCTTCCGGTGCAATCGGTCGTCAGCCAGTGGAACAAGCAGCGCCCGGATATCCAGGTCAGCCTGCAGGTCATCCCGGCCGGAAGCGGCGGCGGGTACCAGAAGATGTACTCGGCCCTGCGCGCGGGCAACGCCCCCGATCTGGCCCACGTGGAGTATCAGGAGATCCCCTCGTTCCTGCTCGTGCAGGGGCTGACGGACCTGCGGCCCTATGGGGTTGAGAAGTACCGGGCGGACTTCGTCGACTGGCAGTGGCAGCAGGGCGTTTTCGGCGACGGGATGTTCATGGTCCCGTGGGCATCTGGCCCGATCGCGATGTTCTACCGGGAGGATCTCTTCAACAAGTGGGGCATCACGCCACCCGCCACCTGGCCGGAGTTCGAAACGGCGGCGCGGCGAGTACGCAAGCTGGCGCCCAGTGCTTACCTGCATTCGTTCCCGCCCAGCAACGCCGCGTGGTTCGAAGGACTCGCCTGGCAGGCCGGCGGTGAATGGGTCAAGTCTGACGGTGACACGTGGATCGTCGACATCAACAACGCGCAGACCCGTAAGGTGGCCGCGTTCTGGGACAGGCTCATCCGGGACGATCTCGTCATGATCGAGAACGACGGCACCAGCGCCTGGTACAAGCAGCTCCAGGACGGCTCGCTGGCCTGCTACGTCAGTTCGGACTGGTATGACGCGCTCATCGAGGACAACGCGCCCAACACCGCAGGCAAGTGGAGGACCGCCGGCATGCCGCAGTGGACGCCCGGAGCGCAGACGGCGGCCAACTGGGGTGGCTCGTCGGTCGCCGTGCTTCAGGGCAGCCGGTACCCCACCCAGGCGATGGAGTTCGCCTACTGGTTTTCGACCAACGTCAGCGCGGTGAATGCCACATTCCTTCTGGGCAGCGGATGGCCGGCCCTGAGCGGGGCTTTCGGCCAGACCGTTCTGTCCAAGAAAAGCAAGTTCTTCAGCGACACGGTGTACAACGAGGCCTTTAATGTGGCCGACGCTCACATCAACACCAATTGGCGTTTCCTGCCCACCAACGACGCCATGATCGACCACATGAACGACGCGTTCAGTGCCGCCATCGCCGGCAACGGATCGCTTGAAGCTGCCCTGGCCGACGTTCAGGCCCTGGCTATCGGTGACATGAAGGCCAAAGACCTGAAGGTGCGCGCCGCCTGAGATGTGCTGACCGAAATGGAGCCGGCGAATCGCCCGGCTGGTACAGGAAGGACTGATGAGAATGGCCCTCCCCCGTCAGCAGCGACGCGCCGCCGTCATCTTGGCGGGGCCTTTCTTCCTCTTCTTTCTCGTCGCCTTCGTGGCGCCGATTCTGGATGCGGTGTACAACAGCCTGCTGAAAACGGTGCACGGACGCTACCTCGGGCTCGGCAGCAGCCGGACCGTATTCGCAGGTCTGGGCAACTACTCCCTGGCCCTGCACGAGCCCGAATTCCTGGCCGCCTACGGCCGGGTCCTCCTCTTCGGCATCGTGCAGGTGCCGGTCATGATCGTCCTGGCGACCGTGCTGGCGTTCCTGCTGGAGATGGTGTCCCGGCGGTGGGCGTCGTTCTTCCGGGCCACGTTCTTCCTGCCGTACGGCGTGCCCGGGGTGATCGCGTCGATCCTGTGGGGCTTCCTGTATGTCCCGGGTATCAGCCCGATCGTCGCGCTGCTGAACCACATGGGCATCAGCGTCAACTTCCTCGGTTACAACGAGGTCCTGTGGTCCATCGCCAACATCGTGGTGTGGGAATTCGCCGGCTACAACATGCTGATCATCATCGCCCAGCTCAAGGCGATCCCTGGTGACCTGATCGAGGCGGCCCGGGCGGACGGGGCCGGCACGTGGAAGACCAACCTGCACATCCGTCTTCCGCTCATCAGGCCGGCGCTGATCCTGGTCGTGGTGTTCTCGATCATCGGGACGCTGCAGTTGTTCAACGAGCCCATGGTGCTGGCTACCTACAGCCCCTACATCACCAGCAGCTACACGCCGAATATCAGCGCTTACAACCAGGCTTTCACCGATAACAACATCAACCTGGCCTCAGCCGAGGCGGTCATTCTCGCCCTGGTGGCCGGGGTCCTGTCCTTCAGCTTCCTCACGCTCGTGACCAGGAGGACCAAGTGAGCGCCGTCACCCGTTCGCCGGCGCCAGCAACCGCCCGCCGTCCGGCACCTGCGGCCCGCCCATCCCCTCGCGCGCGGGACCGCGAAACCGGAATCCCCCCGAAACGGTCGACTCGTATCGTCGTGGTGGCCGTCCTGGCCGTCGCCGCCGTCTACTTCCTGGTCCCCATCTATTGGCTGGTCGTGGCCAGCACCAAGTCTTCGGCGAGCATCTACGGCAGCCCCGGG
>JBAPYC010000102.1:0-3619 GCA_049284535.1 Streptosporangiaceae bacterium | reverse complement strand
TCAGAAGGCCGGCGACGACCCGCAGGCCGAGGCGACAGCGCACTCCTTCATGGCCCTAGGTGCCTGAAGGCTCAGGCCTTTGCCGCGAAGACCGGCAGGTAGCCCAGGTCCTGCCCGCTGGCGGTGGGGTGGTAGGAGGAGCTAAGGGCGAAGATGTCGACCGCGTTCAGCCAGCCGCCCGAATCGCAGATCTCGTGTCCGGCGAACTGCCCGCGGACGTCGGCGAAGATGTCTCCGTGGCGTGCCGCGGCGATCGCCAGCGCGCTGTCGAGGTCGTCCGCGCCCTGGTTCAGCGCGGCGCGGTCGCTGGTGGATAGCCCGATGCAGCTGCCGGACTTGGACAGGTCGTAGAGATCGGGGTAGCCGAGCACGACGACCCGGGCGTTCGGGGCGTCGGCCGCTATCTTGGCCAGTGTCGCGTCGAGCCGGGCCGGCAGGTCGTCGGCGACGAATGTCTCGGCCTTGGACACCGCCTGCAGGCAGGAGCTGGTCGGGGACAGCACGCAGGTTTCCATCACGGTGGCGAAGCCCGCGTCATTGCCGCCGATGGTGATGCTGACCAGCGTGGTGCTCCCGCTCAGGGCCGAGACCTGGCTGCTGAGCACGTCGGCGGTCGTGGCGCCCGAGCAGGCGACCGAGACGAACGAGGCGGGCGCGTTCTGGGCCGCCCATTCCTCCGGGTAGGCCTTGGTGCTGCGATCGCAGCTTCCGCTGGAGGAGATGTAACTGCCGGCCCCCACGCCTGAGCTGTACGAATCGCCGAGGGCTACATAATTGACCTGCGGCGACGCGCCCGCCGGCGCGGCCGCGACCGCCAGGACCAGGCCCCCGGCAATAACGGTCGCACCAAAAATGGCACGGAAAATCCGCACAAGTCACCTCGTCAAGGCCCCAGAACAGTCATTAAAAGCGCGCACGATCCTTTTAACACGCGCCCGCCAGCGGATCAAGACTACGTCCTGACCTGTGCTGACCGTCCCTTCGGGCTTGGCCGCAGCAGCCTCAGGCGGGCGGGCCGCCCGCGAGCCGCTCCCGTAGGACGAACTTCTTGATTTTGCCCGAGCCGGTCAGCGGGAAGGCGTCCACGAACTCCCAGCGCCGGGGTGTCTTGTGGGCGGCCAGGCGGGTACGGCAGTAGGAGTCCAGCTCGCCCGGCGTCACCGCGGTCCCGGCGGCGAGCCGGACGAACGCCGCGACCTGCTCGCCCCAGTGGCCGTCGGGCATGCCCACCACGGCCACGTCCGCCACGGCCGGATGCTCGTGCAGAACCTGCTCGATCTCCCGTGGATAGATGTTCTCCCCGCCCCGGATGATCATTTCCTTCAGCCGGCCCTCGATCCGGAAGAAGCCGCGCTCGTCGGCCGAGCCGAGGTCGCCGGTGTGCAGCCAGCCCGCGTTGTCGATGGCCTCGCGGGTGGCGGCGGGATCGTCGAAGTAGCCGGCCATCACGTGATACCCCCGGGTGAGGATCTCACCGACCGCCCCGGCCGGCAGGTCCTGGCCGGTTAGCGGGTCGGCGATCTTGACCTCGACGTGCGGGTGCGGCCGGCCCAGGGTCTCGGCGCGGTCGGCCGGGGCGTCATCCAGCCGGGTCTGGGTGATGCAGGGCGAGGACTCGGTCTGCGCGAAGGTGATGGACATCGGCACGCCCAGGCTGGACTCGACCCGGCGGACCACGGACGGCGCGAAGGTAGCGCCCCCGCCGAACGCGTACCGCAGGCTCGAGGTGTCGGTCCCGGCGAAGTCGGGGTGATCGAGCAGCGCCAGCAGCATGGTCGGCACGCCGCCGAACATCGCCGAGCGCTCCGTCCCGATCAGCCGGAGCACCAGGCCGGGGTCGAACCCAGGCACCAGGACCTGGGTGAACAGGCCCTGGACCGGCCCGAGGGTGAGCAGCACGCAGCCTGCCGTATGGAACAGCGGCATCGGGTTGACCCAGACCTCACCCGGCCCGGCCTCCAGGATCTGCGCGCAGAACCGGCCGTTGTTGGTGATCCCGCGATGACGCAGCATGGCGCCCTTGGGGAACCCTGTGGTACCCGAGGTGTACTGGATCTGCGCCACGTCATCCGGGCTGACCGCCGGCAGCCGCTCGGCCGCTGACGCCGTGCGCACGAACCCGTCCCAGCCGGCCAGCGAGATCACCTCCCGCAGACTGGGCAGGTCACCGCGGATCTGCTCCAGCGTGGCGGCCAGATCGGCGCCGCGGTACGACGGGGCGAGCACCACCCCCTGGGCCCGCGACTGGGCGAGCACGTGCCCGGCCTCGGCAGCCCGCAGCGCCGGGTTGACGGTCACCAGCGTCAGGCCGGCCAGCGCGGCACCGAACTCGGTGAGCAGCCACTCCGGCGAGTTCGGCGCCCAGATCGCGACCCGCTCTCCCGGGGCGAACCGGCCGAGCAGGGCCCGCGCGACCTGCTCGGCGCCGGCCAGCAGGTCGCTGTAGTCCCAGCGCCGGTCACCGCCGCCCTCGACCAGGGCGACGGTGCTCGCGGCGCGTTCGGCCGCCTCCCGCAGGATCCCGCCCACGGTCGTCTCCCGCACCTGGTCATCGGGCGTGTTCGTCATGGACCAAGCTTCCCGCCGGCAGACCCCCATGCGCCAGGCTTCGAGCTACGGGAGGATGGCGCTGTGATCCCGGAGGAGCCTGCGCGTGCGGCCGGCCCGGAACTGACGGCCGAGATGGTGGCCGACAGCGCCACGGCATCCGCGCCCGCGATCTCTCCGGACGGGCACTGGGTCGCCTACCTCGTGACCACGGCCAGCGGAGCCGGCCAGGGTCCGGCCAGCACGCTGTGGATCGCGGCCACCGACGGATCCGAACCGCCCCGGCCGCTGACCGCGGGACCGGCGCAGGCCCCCCGCTGGACACCGGACGCGGACGCGATCAGCTACCTGGCCGGCGGTCAGCTGTGCCTGATCCGCCCCGATGGCAGCGGCGAGGTGACGCTGACCAGCTGGAAACCGGCGATCACCGCGCACCTGCCGCTCGGGCCACTGATCGCCGTCGTCGCCCGGGACCGCGAGCTTGGCGGCGACCCGGAGGTATGGAGCGAGCCTGGTCGGGTGAACCGGCTATGGCAGCTGGAGCCGGGCCGCGCCGGGCTGGAGCCGGTAGCTGGCCTCGGGGACCGGCACGTCGTGGAGATCGCGGCGCGGCCGGACGGGGAGGCCCTGGCGGTGATCAGCTGGGACCGGCCCGAGGACGAGCCGGGTGCCTTCACCGCCCGGCTGCACATAGCCGACCTGAGCACCGGGCAGGTACGCGACCTGGGACCGGCCGGGCTGGACGCGCGCTCCCCGGTCTGGTGGCCGGCGAAGGACGGCTGGCACGTGGCCTATCTGGCGATTACCCCGCCCGGACCGGTCGGCGGCGACGCGATCTTCGACGTCCCCCCGGAGGGGCCGCATCGCAACCTGACCGCGGGCCTGGACGTGTGCCCGGCCGAGCTGGTCCAGGTACCGGGCAAACCACCGCTGGCGCTGTTCGCTGACGGGCTGGACACCGCTGTGTACCAGCTGGACCCGGGCCGCGGCCGGTTTGGCCGGCTGCGGATCTGGACCGGCCGGGCCGACTCGCTCACCGTGAGCGGTTCCGGGGAGCCGATCGCCCTCCGGC
>JBAPYC010000101.1:0-1870 GCA_049284535.1 Streptosporangiaceae bacterium | reverse complement strand
GGCCAGCTCGGCGGCGCCGGGCCGGGCCAGCAGGCCGGTCGCCACGGCGGAGGTGGCCGCGGTCCTGATCTCGGTGATGGCCGAGGCATTGACCAGGGCCAGCGGCTCGCCGGTGGCCGAGTCGAACAGCAGCACCCCGCCCTGGTGGGTATCCAGGCCTGCGGCCGGGTTGCCGGGGGTGATGCAGATGGCCTTCAGCCCATAGCCGGCGTCCGGGGAGTAGGCGGGCATCAGGGCCATGAACCCGGCCGCGTCCCGTGGCCGGACCACGGTGCGCAGCGGCTGGCTGATCAGGCCGCGGGCCCGCTGCGCCAGGGCCTCGCGCATGACGCCGGCGCACTCGCGGTAGCCCAGCAGCTCGCGCACGTGCCCGCCGGACAGGATGAGGATCTTCACGCGGGCCCTCCAGCTAGCGGCTCGGCCTGGCCAGCCGGGCGTCGCGGCGGTGTGCGACCGGTGGCGCCCAGCCCGTTCGGTATAGGGTTTTTCAGTGACCTATTCGGGAGAAGTGCAAGTCGGCGGTCCGCCCGACACCCGCGAGATCGAGGGACTGACCGTCACCAAAATAGCCGTCGGCCCGATGGACAACAACGCCTACCTGCTGCGCGACACGAGCACGGGCCAGGGCCTGCTGATCGACGCGGCCAACGAGGCAGGGCGGCTGATCGAGGTGATCGGCGACGTGCCGGTCGGCACCATCGTGACCACGCACCGGCATGCGGACCACTGGCAGGCGCTGGCTGAGGTGGCCAAGCACACCGGCGCGCAGCTGGTCGCGCACGTGGCCGACGCGGATGAGCTGCCGGTCCCGGTCGGCCACCGGGCCGAGGACGGCGAGGTGCTCGCTTTCGGCGACGCATCGGTGACCCTGATCCACCTGCGCGGGCACACGCCGGGCAGCGTCGCGGTGCTGTACGACGCGGGCGGCCGGCTGGCCGACACGCCGCACGTGTTCACCGGCGACTCGCTGTTCCCCGGCGGGGTGGGCAAGACCAACCTCGATGCAGCCTATATTAAAGACGGCTACTCGGCAACCGTCACGGACCCGTTTACGCTGCTGCTCAATGACGTGACCGAGCGCCTATTCAACCGGCTTCCCGACGCGACATGGGTATATCCCGGCCACGGCCGGGACACGACGCTCGGCGCCGAACGCCCGCACCTGGCCGAGTGGCGCGAACGCGGCTGGTGAACCGCTACGCCTCCGCTGCCCGCAGATAGGCGTTCAGGGCCGCGGCGATCAGCGGTATCCGGTCGGCAGTCACGGCGAACAGCGCGGCGCCCGGCGGGCCGCCCTGCGGTATCCACACGCATTCCACAAGCCGGACGCCTCGCCGGGTGACGTCCCGCGCCACGTACCGGCCGCCCGCCGTCGGTGCCATCGGCCCGGTCACCGGGCACGCCCGCCGTTCGCGCGGGCGATCAGCCCGGCGACCACCGCGCACGCCTGCGGCTCGAACCCGGCCAGCCACGCCAGGACCCGGCGGTCGTAGGCGCCGAGCCCGACCCCGGCCGCCTCGCACGCGCCCTCGAGCATGGCGAGGTTGTGCGGGGTCATCTTCCCGGGGCCGGCGCCGTACGCGGCGTAGACCGCGCGGACGGCGGGCAGCTCGCGCGCCCGGCGCTCGGTCTCCAGCGGGCCGCCGTACCCGTCGCCGGGCAGGCTGGAATGATCGTTCACAACGCCTCCTAGTTAGGCGCCAGGCCCCGGATCACGGTGTTGGTAGCACCGCCGGGGCCGCTTTTGCGTTTACTGGTCCGAGGATAAGCGGTCAGCGGGCCTCATTCGGTGAGCCCCGCCCCGCCCGCAGCCAGCGTTGCGCCGTCTTCGGGACCACGCCGAGCCGCTCGGCGATCGCCCGGCTGTCCC
>JBAPYC010000100.1:0-11596 GCA_049284535.1 Streptosporangiaceae bacterium | reverse complement strand
GTCGACGGCGGTCTTATCCCCGTACCGTTTGGTCAGGCCATCAATCTCAATCATGTCGCGTCCTGCCCTCCTCACTCGTTGCTGATGTACCAAGGCTGACCGGGCCAGCTAGCGGTGTCGCTAGGGGAAGCCCTGGGGTTCGGCCCTAGGCTTTGCAGCGGCTACGGGACGGGGCGATGACATTCGCTGCCCATCAGGGGCGCGGATGAGGTCATGTCTGCCGGCTCGCCTGCACCATGCGGCCTGCCACGAACTGCGCCGCAAACACCCTCGGAGCACCTGGAGGACCCGCGCCGCAAGTAATGCGCCGCTGCTGGTGGCCCCGCGATGAGGAGATGGCCTTATTCAACCCGGCGGTGGTACACGCTACCGCTACCGGGGCACGGTCATCCCCTCCCCGTGGCCACAGGCCGCAGTTACCCAGGGGTGACGGGACTTGCAGAGAGCCGGATGCGGCGCCTTTTCTCCCCAAGCCTCCCTGCATTTGTGTCGCACACCTGGTACGGCGGAGCCGGTGGCATCGACAATCAACTGTGACAAGTTTGACCCTGGGAATGCCGTCGAACGGGCATCTGCGCTGTGACTGGCCCTGGCGGCTAAGCCCGGCGATCGCCAGTCGTCACATCAGCCAAGGAAGACAGATATGAGACCTGCGTCTTCGCGCGCCGCGATGGCTGTCCTCGCCCTCGTGAGCGCGGCAGCGCTGACTGCGTGCGTCGGCAGCAGCACGCCCAGGACGGGCTTGGCGGTGCCGGGTGTCTACGGCTCGCTACCGCCGGGCGCTACCGGCGCCCAGCACGCCGGCACCGTATCGGTGGCCCAGCCGCCGGATTCCGCGCCGACCTGGATCCTGCCGCTGGCCACCTCGGCGTCCGTATCGGTGTTCACGGTGCACCTGTTCGACCAGCAGATGTACCGGCCGCTGTACTGGCTGGTGAACGGTGTCGAGCCGAAAGAGGCCTCGGCGCTGAGCCTGGCCAGCGACCCTAAGGTGAGCAACGGCGACAAGACGTTCACGGTCACGCTCAAGAGCAGCTACAAATGGTCGGACGGCAAGCCGATCACCTCCCAGGACGTTCTCTTCTGGTATGACCTGATGAAGGCCGCGGTGACGGCGAGCCCGTCGAACTGGGCTTATTACACCCCCGGCATCGGCATGCCGGATCAGGTCGCCAGCGTTACCGCCCCCAGCGCGAGCACGGTCGTGTTCACGATGAAGGCCGCGGTCAACCCGACCTGGTTCTGGCAGAACGAGCTCGGCGTGATCCAGCCGATGCCCGCCTTTGCCTGGGCCAAAGCCGCCGCCACCGGCCCGATCCTGAACTTCGCCCGCCCGGCGAACGCGGCGCGGATCTACAACTACCTCGCCGCCCAGGCCAGGCCGTCGGCCTCCTGGGCAAGCAGCCCGCTATGGAAGATCGTGGACGGGCCGTACACCCTGTCCTCGTTCAGCACCGTCAGCGGGGCGTTTACCATGTCGCCCAACCAGGCCTACGGCGGCCCGCATGCCAAGACGGTATCCAAATACTCCAGCGTGCCGTTCACCTCCGACACTGCCGAGGACAACGCGATCCTGGCCGGCCGCCTGGACGTCGGCTACCTGCCGCTGGCCAGCCTGCCGGATATCAGCAAGATCAGGTCAATCGGGTACAACGTGTTCGGCTACCCGGCCTTCGGGTGGCTGTACGTGGTCTACAACTTCAAGGACGCCACCGGCCACTTCAGCAAGATCATCAGCCAGCTCTACATCCGCCAGGCCATGGCGCACCTGCAAGACCAGCCGGGCGTGATCAAGGCGTTGTTTTACGGCGCGGCAAGCCAGGCCTACGGGCCGGTGCCGGTGCTCCCGAAGAGCCCGTACACCCCGGCGAACGCGCTGGTCAATCCGTACCCGTTCAGCGTCACCGCCGCGACCAGCCTGCTGAAGGCGCACGGCTGGAAGGTCGTCCCCGGCGGCACGGACACCTGCACCCGGCCGGGCAGCGGGTCCGCGGACTGCGGCGCTGGCATCCCGGCCGGGACACCGCTGGCCTGGAACCTGATCTACACGACCACTCCGGCCAGCATCGGCGAGCAGGTCACCGCGCTGGCCTCAGAGGCCAAGCAGGCGGGTATCGAGATCACCGAGGTGTCCAGCAACTTCAACTACATAGTCACCAACTACGACGACCAGGCCGGGAAGGCGAACATCGACAAGTGGGCGATGGCAGATTTCGGCGGCTTCGCCGACAACACCTACCCGACCACCTTCGGGATCTTCAACTGCACCGGGTCGTCTAACTTCGGCGGGTACTGCAGTTCGCGGGCGGACAAGCTGATCAATGCCTCGGTGTTCAGCACGAACCCGAAGGCAGTGACCAGCGAGGCGTCGTACCTGACGACGCAGCAGCCGGGCCTGTTCGGGCCCACGCCAGCCGACGCGCTGGAGATCGGCACTGTGCTGGTCTGGAAGAAGACCCTGTCCGGCCCGCCAGCATCGTTCGCGACCGTCACACAGTTCAACATCAACCCCGAAATGTGGTACTTCACGACATAGCAGCTCAGGGGCACACTCCGATGCCCCGTGGCTCCGGTTCGCAGTCGGCCGGCTTGGCCAGGAACCCGGCGAAGCAGCGCACGGCCACCCCGGCGCCACTCACACTGCCCGGGCGCCGGACGTAGCCGATCTGGGATCCCGGCTTCTCGCAACCGGAACAGGCAGATATGGCGCAGTTCGCGGCAGGCCGCATGGTGCGGGCGAGCCGGCAGACATGACCTCATCCGTGCCCCTGATGGGCAGCGAATGTCATCGCCCCGTCCCGTAGCCGCTGCAAAGCCTAGGGCCGAACCCCAGGGCTTCCCCTAGCGACACCGCTAGCTGGCCCGGTCAGCCTTGGTACATGAGCCGGGACCAACTGCGCGATGTGTGCGTGCCGCTGGTCTCGGCCACTCAGGTCGAAGCCGGCCAGCCGGAAGTGCGCACCACCGAACCTCGATAACTCACCCTCACAAACTGGAGAAAGCAATGGCCACCACCGCACAAACCCCGGCCACGAAAGCAGCGAAACGAATTCCGATGACCTCAACCAGGAAGACCGCGCTCGTCGCGGGCATCTTCTACTTGATTACCTTCGTCTCGATCCCCACCCTCGCCCTCTACGGCCCGGTGAAGAACCACCGGGACTGGATCCTCTCCTCCGGCGCCCACACCGGGGTGCTCGTGGGCGGCTTCCTCGAGGTGATCGTCGCGCTGGCCGGCATCGGCACGGCCGTCACGCTGTACCCGGTGGTCAAGCGGCAGAACGAAGGCGTCGCGCTGGGCTTTGTCACCGCTCGCGTTCTGGAGGCCGTCATGATCTTCACCGGTGTCGTCAGCCTGCTGTCGCTGGTGACCCTGCGGCAGGACCTGGGCGGAACGGCCGGAGCTGCCGGGGCAAACGCGGCCGCGCTCGTCACTACCGGCGCGTCGCACGTCGCGATCTACAACTGGACGTTCCTGCTCGGGCAGAGCCTGATGCCGGGGATCAACGCACTGCTGCTTGGCTCCCTGCTGTACCGGTCCCGGCTCGTGCCCCGCGTCATTCCGGTGCTAGGACTCATCGGAGCCCCTCTGCTCATCTGCACCGTCATCGCGACGCTGTTCGGCGGCATCAAGCTGGGCTCCCCCGAGCTCGCCGCGCTCCCGATCGCTGCCTGGGAGCTGTCGCTGGGCGTCTGGCTGGTCGTCAAGGGCTTCAGGCCCTGCCCCATTACAGCCGGAATGACCGCAGCCGACACCACGCCCGCCTACCACGAGGTCGCCGCCTGACCGCGAGCACCCGGCCGGGCCGCCAAGGCCAGCCCTCACCGCCCATCTGGGGTGCAGAACCTCATGCTCCCGCCGCTGTGGCCGCTGGCCAAGATCTCTGGCGTCCGTTCCTAATACGGCCGCTGGGACAGCGGATCCCAGACCACGGCTCAGGCCACCCAGAACCACCCCGCAATTGACCGGCCGTTCCGTTCTCGAAGCGGCCCGAACCAAGGAGCCATCGTGTCCATGCCCACCCCATATCCCCTCCAGCTGGAGCTGCACGCTAACCGCCACATCACCCGGTGGCGGCCCCTGGTGCAGTGGCTGCTGGCCATCCCGCACCTGATGATCGCCTATGCCCTGCGCTTCGTGCGGCAGGCCCTGACCTTGATCAGCTTCTTCACCGTGCTGTTCGCCGAGCAGATACCGCGGCCGCTGTTCGACGCCATCGTCATGACCTACCGCTATGAGTGGCGGGCCATGAGCTACGCCTTCTTCATGCACGAGGACTATCCCCCGTTCGACTTCGGCCTGTCCTCCGAAGACGGCGGCGCCGAACCCCACACCTCGCTGCGCCTGACCTATCCCGGGCACCTGGAACGGTGGCAGCCGCTGTACAAGTGGTTCCTGGCCATCCCCCAGTACTTCGTGCTGGCCGGCCTGGCCATCGCGGCGTGCGCGGCCATCATCGCCAGCTTCTTCGCCGTGCTGTTCACCGGGGAGTACCCTGAGGGCATCCGGGGCTTCCTGGTTAGCGCCTACCGCTACGCGCTGCGGGTGGAGGCCTACGTCGGCTTCCTCACCGATCGCTACCCGCCATTCAGCCTCGCCGCGTAAGCCGGGCAGCGCCATCGCGATGGACGCCGGCCAGTCGGCGGACCCGCAGCACGGCCGCATCAGCCAAGGCCGGGCCGACCGCCGCGGGTCTACCGGAGCACCAGCCCGGGCGCACGAGACGGCCTGGGCGCGGCGCCTTTGCGGCCAGTGCCGCTCGGAGGCCGCGGCCGGGGCCAGTCCCGGCACCCAACGAAGGAGCACGGAAATGGAACAGACCCACAGCGGGCCGATGACCGGCCGGACGGTGCTGGTCACCGGCGGCAGCGGCGGCATAGGCCGGGCGACTGCTCTGGGCCTGGCCGCGATGGGCGCGCACCTGGCGATCACCGGCCGGGACCGCGGGCGGACCGAGGAAGCGGCCCGCGAGATCCGGGCCGCCGGCAGCGGGCAGGTGGACGTGTTCGTCGCGGACCTGTCCTCCCAATCGCAGGTGCGGCGGCTGGCCGGCGAGGTGCTGCAGAGCCTTTCCCGGATCGATGTGCTGGTCAACAATGCCGGGGGGTACTGGAACACCCGGCACGTCACCGCTGACGGCCTCGAGCACACCTTCGCCGTCAACCATCTCGCGCCGTTCCTGCTCACTAGCCTGCTCCTGAACCGGCTCAAGGACAGCGCCCCGGCCCGCGTGGTCACGGTCTCCTCCAACGTGCAGGCCATCGGGCGGATCGACTTTGAGGACCTGCAGGGCGAACGGTCCTACTCCGGCGCCCAGGCTTACAACCAGTCCAAACTCGCCAACGTCCTGTTCACCTACGAGCTGGCCCGCAAGCTGCAGGCCACCTTGGTCACCGTCAATGCGCTGCATCCCGGCGTGGTGCGCACATCTTTCGGAGCCGAGGACCCCGGCGGCGTCCAGCGGCTGTTCACCCCGTTCATGCGGCCCTTCATGAAGGCCCCGGGCCGGGGCGCCGCCACGTCCATCTACCTGGCTTCCGCTCCCGATCTGGAGCAGGTGACAGGCCGCTACTTCGCCAGCAGCAAACCCCGGAGGTCCTCCAGCCGCAGCTACGACCAGGCCGCTGCGGCACGGCTGTGGCAGGTGAGCGCCGACCTGACAGGCCTGACCGCGGCCGGGGCCGCGGTCAGCGCACGGCCAGCGGGAAGAACGCCCTGACCCGTGAGATTACCGACGTCTGGGCGGAGCGCCTTGAAATTCCAGGGGCGGCGCGGTCGCCGTAGCCGCACAGCGCGAGGCCGTTTACGAGTACAAGCTACGAACGGCCCTGTCTGCGGCCCATGCTCAGGATCCGGTCCGTTGCTTAAATGCGAGACCTGCTGCGGGCATGGCCGGTTAGGAGACGTCGCTTGGCTCTGTGTTCCTGCGCGGTACCGCCGGCTCGGTACGCCAGGCGGACTGGCTTGCTGGGCCGTCTGCCGTGAGGGTTTCTGCGGACCAGGCTGCTATGTTCCGTTTGTGGACATGATCCGGTGCCGCCGGTGACCGGCTATCTGTGCCGGTACTGCAGGCAGCGTAGTGCCCTGGGGAAGGCCCCGGTCAGCTGCCCGCTGTGCGGGGCGCCGCTCGACGTCAGGCCCGTGGTGAGCGGATCGGGCTGGATGCGGCAGCCGATGATCCCCAGCATGACCCGGCTGAGCTGCGGCACCATCCGGTGCCAGATCAACGGGAGGTATGTGCCCGTCGCCGAATTCGAGCTGGCCGCGGGCGACTGGATCTATTTCTCGCCCAAGGTGCTGCTGTGGACCGACCTGGCCACGACGCTGAGGATCCCGCAGCCGCCCCGCGGCCGTAGCACGGGCATGATGGAGGCACACGGACCTGGGCATATCGGCGTCGCGGAGAATCGCGCGGGCGAGGTTATCGCGCTGCCGCTGCGGCGCGCCCAGCCGGCCTGCGTCCGCCCGGGTCGCTTTTTGTGCGCGACCGGGAACGTGAAGTACCAGTGGCAGCTGTCTGAGGTTTCCTACAGCACGCTGTCGGCCGAGCGCGAATATCCGGCGGGCCAGTACCTGCTGAACCTGACTGCGGCCGGGCGCCAGGGGCTGGTGCTGCTGCATGCATCGGGTGACGCTTTTATCCGCGATCTGGCGGACAGCGAGAGTGTCCTGGTGTCACCGGCGTCCCTGCTGTACTGGGAAGACACGGTGGACTTGTCATTGCACCTGGAGTTCCCGTACGTGCCGGGCCAGCATGTACGGCGCGTCTTCTGGCGTTCCAGCAGAATCTGGCTGCGGGTCTGCGGCCCGGGACGGGTGATCATCGACTCGGCCTGCGGACCAGCCGAGGACGCCCGCACAGCCGATCGTGAGTCTTTCGCCTCATCCCAGCGTTGGGATGCTGCTGCCACCGCGACGACGAGGGCGGAATGAACCAGCACGCCCGCCAGTACTGCCGTCAGTCCAGCAGGCCGGCCGGACCCGGCCGTCTGTACCCGGGCCAGCCCACGCCGATCGTCCAGTTCGGCACCGGAAGCACGATCACCACGGTGCCGGAATCGCCCAGCCGAACGGCGGGTACGTGCCTGGTCCCCGCCGCCCGCTTCGTGCAGGCCGACATGGCCAGCCGCGGCTCTGGACCGGGCATGGTCCAGAGCCGTGGCTGCTGGCGAAGGTCCTAGACGTGGGCTCGAATGCTCTTGGGGAAGGCGGATTCGTACTTGCTGTACCGGACCTGGCCAGTGGGGCTCTTCAGGATCGCCCGGGCCACGTTGGCGGGAATCGGAGCCCAGTAGGCAGGCATGTGTGCTGCCAGTGAAGGGTTCAGCGTGTAGATCAGGACGAAGTTGGTCAGCCACAGCGCGGGCGCCATCGACATTCCGACCATCGTGCTCACGCCGCCTTTGGTGTTGGTCACAAGCTGCGCCGCACCCGACTGCTGCTGCGCCGCGAAGCCGTAGGCGGCTTCCACCGTGTACGCCGACCGGTAGAGCATGACCAGTGACCGCGTCGCGCCGTTGGCCCTCATCCATTTGCCCATATAGCCGCGGGGAGCGATCACGGTATTAACTTGCCTGGTTGGGGCGTCCGCATTTGCTGGGCTCTCCAGGAGACCTTCGGTGTTCACGAAGAGGCTGTAGCTGGCGAGAACCGATGGCGTTATGACCCCGTTGACATTGGAGTACAGCGGGCGCCCAGTCGTGTTGGTGAGGATCAGGACGCTTGCATCTACCAGCCCCGCATCCTTGCGGTTGCCGCCGACACCCCCGCCGGAAATGAATTCGAGGTACTGCTTCCTGGTAAAAGCGCCGGCCTTGCGCAGACCCAGCTTTTTCGCAAGCCTGTCAGCTGCCTGCTGCCCGAGCGGCTGGTTAAGCTGACGTGGGCTCCCTATTTCCGTGGGTGCCAGGTACTCATAGCGGGCAGGTCCTGTGAACGGGCTTGAGAACCCGGTTCCCGGCGAGTGCGTGGCCGCCTCGGCGCCGGCGGACTGGAGCCCCGGCAATGCGAGCAGGCAGGCTCCGGCCAGGGTAGCTGCGGTAGCCACCCTGGAGCGATGTGCGGCGAGCAGCGCAAAGGCGAGCAAGCATGCAGCTCGGCGCGGCGGTGAAGACTTCAACGGATCTTTCCCCCTCTGGAAACAAGACGTGTCTCTGCTGTGCCTTCTGGTCTGCCGGCCCCACGGCGACAAGGCCTGCATCGTGGCCGGTCCATGCCGGTGTTCTCCGGGCGGTATCCGTGCCCGCGTCCAGCGAGCTTTTCCCCTCCCCGCCCGCATGGCCGCGATAACCAGGCTCGCCTAGTCAAGACAAGAGGATTATTGCCGGAGGTGCAAAGAAATATGTCATCTGCCCGCGACGTTCGCGCAAACGGCACGACCGGAAAGCCTTAATGCCGCAAACAGCAGCTTATAAATGTAAAGCACTCATTTCGGCAGAAGAGGAAGCCTCGGCTTTTGATCTGAGCAGACGGCAGCGGCAGATCTGCCCGTTCTTACTTGCGAGTCGCCAGGCGCTGCTATTCGGTGGCTGTGCGGGCAACACCAGGGACTTTAGGTGTTTGTGGCGTTTCGGGTTGTTGCCGCTATCGTGCTCCGTTTCGGTCTTTGAGTCTGGTTGCGTGGTGCCGCCGCGGGAGTGCGGGCATGGTTTCGGCCCGCGTGTCGCGGCGGGGACGGCGCGCGGTTCCACGGTCCGCGGCCCCGGCGGGCGGGGCGGTTTCTCCTTCCTGAGGGTTCCGGCTTCAGCCGCGGGTTATGAGAAGCCGGGCGCGAATACGGTGACCTGCGGTTTCCCGGTGACGGTCTGCTTGGTGGCGGTGGCGTGCCGGAATTTCGGGCGGGCTTTCTGAGCGCGTTCTGAGTGGCGCTGCCGCCCTGGGACGTTCAGGGTGTGCAGGGCGGCGCAGGCGGCGGCCTCGGCTGCGGCGGTGAGCGCTTCCGGCGACGATGAGGCGGTGACCTGGGATGATGTCATGGAGCGGACCGCGTGGCGCCAGACGGCGGTGAAGGATTCCTCGTCCGCGGTGGCCAGGGCATGGCTTTGGCGGCGCAGCGCGCGGGCGGCGGCCGTCTCTCTGCGCAGCGCGGCGGCGGCGCTGGCGCGGACCAGCTGGGTGGCGGTCAGCCAGGCCCAGGCTTCGGAGATGATCAGCCGCGGGGACCCGGACCGCAGCACCGGGCCGGAGGTGCGGTCCCCGGCGCCGGCGATGGTCGCCTTGTCCTCGCCGAAGGTGGTCTCCGATGCGCTCCACCTGGTCAGGTATGTGTCCCGTACCTGGTCCGCGGGCGCGGCCTCGTGGTCTGGCAGGGTGGTGATCACGGTCCAGGTCCCGGAGACCTCTTCCGTCCCGCCGCCGCGGGCCCGGACCGCGTTGTGCTCGGCGGCGCGGACCGGGAGCCGGTCTTCTTTCTTCCCGGACGGGGCGTTCAGCCAGGTCAGGCGGGATCCGTCGGGCAGCCAGCCGCCGCCGGGCTCCAGCGGCAGCGCGACCGTGGCGCTCACCCGGGCGACGACGTGCCCGCCCGCGCCCAGGATCGCCGTGATCAGCTCATGGCCGGGGAAATTGCGATCGAAGCAGACGACGCGGCCGGCGAACAGGTCCGGGCGGCGGCGCGCCAGCCGCTTCAGCAGCGTCTGCTCCCCGGCCCGCGTGCTCCCGAGGATCGCGCCGAGCATGGCGCGGCCGGCGCGGGCGGTCAGCGCCACGATCCTGAGCTGCGGGAACGGCGCAGCGGCCTCGCCGTCCTGCTCCGCAGTGCCCGTGCGGCCGAACATCGCCCGGTTCGCCGGCGTGTCCGCCAGGTTCACCAGCATCCCGTCGGCCGCGCACACCGTCATCCCGGCCAGCAGCACCGCCGACGGCTCGTCATCCCCGATCAGCGGCCCGGCCGCCTCCCAGAACACGGACTCCATCACGTCCGCCGGCACCAGCAGCCGCCATTCCGTGACCACTTTCCCGGTCGGGACGTGCCACTCCAGGGCGAACGGGACGTCCGCCAGCAGCCCCGCCAGGCGGGCCAGCGCCTCGCAATACGACCCGTCCGGCATCAGGGTCATCGCGATCATCAGCCGGATCACCAGCGGATACGACATGATCCGCCGCCGCTCCCGCTTCCTCAGCCGCCCTTCCGCGATCGCGGCGTCCGCGACCGACTCGATCACCCCGTCCCCGAGATGACGCTCCAGCTCGCCCAGCCGCACCAGGTCAGGAAGCCAGGCGCCCGCCAGCACGCTCCCGTCCCGGCGGACCACGGCCGGGGCCGTCACCACCGGGCGGCAGAACACCGCCAGCTCACCGGCCCACGGCTGAGCATCCCCCGCCATGACCGTCCCCCCGCGAACCCGCAGGCCAGAGGCCCGCACCACCACAGTCCCCGCAGGCGTGCCCGCATCCTGGCAGGCAGCGGTCTGGCTTGCATCAGCAACGTCAGGCAGATAAGAAAGCACAAGGGCTCCTGGAAAAGGGGTGGACTTCGACACCCAACCCTTACCGGGAGCCCCCTCCGCGTCCAAACCAGCGCGAAATCCCAGATCACAGGGGTCTGTCAGGGGACCCAGCGTGCCTTAAGTGGTCTCGATCACGCACGAGCGCTCGGCTTCTGCCGGCCATCAGCGATCACGCCGCCCCCGTCGAGGATCTCCTTCAATTTCTTGAGTTGTTTCGGGAGAGCCCTCCGTGCGCGGGGGCGGGCAAAGGGGAGAAGCAGCTTGCCCAGGCCGCGGGCCTCGATCTCGAGCGCGATCGTCAGGCGCGACCGCCGGCCGCCGTTTAGCGGCTCGACTGTGCATCTCGCGACGCCGACCAGAGGCCCGCTGACACCCCGATTGGTGAACTGCCGCGGGGGGGTGAACTCGATGACCTCTTCGGTCGCCGGCACCTTCCAGGGACCCATCCGATGCAGCACCGTGGTCTTCGACCCCACCGCGAGTGGGGATGGGCCCTCGCGGTGCGCCGAGACGACTGAGTCGTCCCACTCGCGGTAGTACAACGGTTCGAGCACGTACGTGAAGACGTCTTCGGGTCGTCGCGAAATCTCGATCCTTTCCACAGTCGCAACCATCGTTCCTCCTTGTGTGGATGGCAGTCATATGCATGACCCCAGACGACGAGCCGACGTGACAGGAATCCCGCGGTGTGGCTGCGACGGCGACGATCTCCGTCAGCGGGGACTAGAGCGAAGAAAGTTCCAGCGCTCGCACGGCTGCGCATGGCCAACGCCGAGCGGCACGCCGAACTGGACCCGACCGGCCACTGGCTGCAGGAGGAAGGCGCGGTGTGCCGGTACTTCGAGGAGCTGCTCAGCAGCTCAGCGCGCCTGACCCCCGACGAACTTACGGGCGAGACCACTAAGTTACTGGTCGCCGCCTGGGCCTGATCGTGACCCGCTCGCGCGCTGCTGCGGTGCCACACGCGGTCTGGTGAAACATTGCCGGACCCGCCAGTGCGGCAGCGCGCGAGCACCACCGGGCGGCGCGCGGCCCGCGACAACCAGGCCTGGGGCTTCCGGCCTGCCGGGGAACTGACCGGCCCCTAAGGCAGAGCGCTCCCTTCGCGATCCGGGAGATGCTGAAGGCGGCGGGACCGGCCCTGCTC
>JBAPYC010000099.1:0-3817 GCA_049284535.1 Streptosporangiaceae bacterium | reverse complement strand
GGCGAGGCCGGGCCGGCCTGGCTCGTGCGGATCCGGCGCTTCGAGGTCAACCGACTGCAGGCCCAGGGCGGCCCGCAGGTCGTCCGCGAACGCGCCGCAGCTCGGGTACCGGTCGGCCGGACGCTTGGCCAGCGCCCTGCCCAGCACCCGGTCCACCGCCTCGGGCAGGTCGCGCCGGGCGGAAGCCGCCGGCGCGGGCGCGTAGAGCTGCGCATACATCAGGGTCAGGCCCTGATCCTGACCGAACGGCGGCGCCCCGCACAGCAGCTCGAACCCGGTGCAGGCCAGCGAGTACTGGTCTGTCCGGCCGTCGATGTCGACGCCTTCGATCTGTTCCGGCGCGACGTAATCGAGCGTCCCCACCAGCTGCCCGGTGGCGATGGCCTGATCGGGTGAGAACGCGCGGCTCATCCCGAAGTCCGCAAGGTAGGCGTGGCCCGACTCCACGCCATCATCGCTCCGGCCCGAGGTGCCTGCCGCGGCCGGGACGTCCGCCTCCAGCAAGATGTTGGCGGGCTTGACGTCCCGGTGGATCAGGCCGTTCGCGTGCGCCGCGTCCAGTGCCGCCGCGACCTGGGCGATGACCAGCCAGGCGTAGCCGAACGGAAGCGGCCCCAGCCGGTTGAGCATGGACCGCGCGTCCCCGCCGCGGACGTAGCGCATGGCGGCGAAGAGCGTCTGGTCCGCCTGGTCGGCCTCGTAGACGGGCAGGATGTTCGGATGCCCGATCGCCGCGGCGGCCCTGGACTCGCGAATCATCCTGGCCCGGAAGGTCTCGTCGCGGGCGAGTTCGGGTGCTAGCAGCTTGAGCGCCACCTGGCGGTCCCAGCGCTGGTCCTCGGCCAGGTAGACGGTGGCCATGCTGCCCTGGCCGATGTACCGCACCAGCTGGTAATCGGCAATCCTGGCGGGTAGCCGCAACCCGGTCCGCACCGGATCCGGCGCGCCTTGCTCCGGGCTGTCCAGCTCACGACCTCCGCTCGCCGATATCGCCACGATAATGACATATCAGCGGCCATGCCCGGGCAACAGTAATTCGGGACCGCAGACGATTGCGGCAGACGGCGGACAATCCCGATCTTCCCCGTGATTGATATTTGGTATACCATCCACCACCAGAAGCGGCGAGCCGCCGGCCGGACCGGGAACAGGCCGGGCCGGCCAGGTGCTGTAGCGGGACGGAAGGGGTTGCGGTGGATCTGCGTCTAGACGACAAGGTCGCCCTCGTGACGGGAGCCAGCAAGGGCATCGGCCGCTGCGTGGCGGAGTTCCTGGCCGGTGAGGGCTGCGACGTGGTCATCACCGCGCGCACGGCCGCCCCGCTGGAAGCCGCCGCGGAGAAGATCGCCGCGCAGACCGGGCGGGCGGTGCTCCCGCTGGCCGGCGACATGAGCCAGACGGCGGACGTCCAGCGCTGTGTGGACGCCACCCTGGAGCGGTTCGGCCGGATCGACATCCTGGTCACCTGCGCGGGCAGCTCCCCCGGTGGCCTGCTCGAGGACCTGACCGAAGAGCAGTGGATGGCGAGCCTCAACCTCAAGTTCATGGGTTACGTACGGTCGGTGCGGGCGGTCATCGGTCACATGCGGGAGCGCGGCGAGGGCGCGATCGTCCTGGTGGTCGGCAACGACGGCCTCAAGCCCAGCTACTGGGAGATGACGGCCGGGGCGGCGAACGCCGCGGACATCAACTTCGCCTCTTCCGTGGCCGAGCAGTACGGCCGGCACGGGGTCCGCATCAACACCGTCAACCCCGGACCGGTGAACACCGACCGGTGGGACGGCCTGGAGAAGGCCTTCGCGCGCGACAAGGGCGTGACCCAGGACCGCGCGCACGAGCTAGCCCAGCAGTCGATCCCGTTCGGCCGCATCTGCGAGCCGGAAGAAGTAGCGGCGCTGGTCACGTTCCTGGCCTCACCCCTGGCCAGCTTCATCAACGGCGCCCACATACCCGTGGACGGCGCACAGCGCAAGGCGATCATGGACTCGTGAGGGAGGCTGGCCATGGCGGAGCCTACCGGCGCTACCGACCTGCGGCCGCTGCAGGTCGAGGCGAACGGCATCAACGTCATCAGCGAGAGCGAGCGCAAGGGCCATCCGCGTGACCTGTTCTGGCCCTGGTTCGCCGCGAACATCTCGGTCCTCGGGCTGAGCTACGGCTCGTTTGAGCTCGGCTTCGGTATCTCGTTCTGGCAGGCACTCATCGTCGGCGTGGTCGGGATCGTGCTGTCGTTCCTGGCCTGCGGGTTCATCGCGCTGGCGGGAAAACGGGGGTCGGCCCCCACCCTGGTACTGAGCCGGGCCGCCTTCGGGGTCAACGGCAACAAGCTGCCTTCGGCCATCTCCTGGCTGCTCACGGTCGGCTGGGAGACGGTGCTCGTCGTCCTGGCCACCCTGGCCACGGCGACGGTGTTCCAGCGGCTGGGCTGGGGCGGCGGCAACGGGACCAAGGTGGTGGCGCTGATCGTGGTGGTCGCGCTGACCGTCTTCGGCGGCGTCATGGGCTTCGACCTGATCATGCGCATGCAGACCTGGATCACCATCGTGACCGGGGTCTTCACCGTGGTGTTCATCGTGCTGGTCGCGGACAAGATCCACTGGTCGTCGGTGTCCGCCATCAAGGGCGGCTCGACCCAGGAGCTGATTGGCGCGCTGGTCTTTACCATGACCGGCTTCGGCCTGGGCTGGGTCAACTGCGCCGCGGACTACTCCCGCTACCTGCCGCGGCGCTCCTCAAGCGGCGGCGTCGTCTGGTGGACCACCTTCTCGGCCTCGGTAGCGCCGGTGTTCCTGCTGGTGTTCGGGCTGCTGCTGGCCGGCTCGTCGACCAGCCTGAGCAAGGCCATCGGGGCGGACCCGATCGGCGCGCTGACCACGCTGCTGCCGACCTGGTACCTGGTGCCGTTCGCCATCGTGGCCGTGCTCGGCCTGATCGGCGGCTCGGTGCTCGACATCTACTCCTCCGGGCTGGCCCTGCTTACCCTGGGCGTGCGGATCCCCCGCTATGCGGCCGCCCTGGTCGACGGCGTGGTGATGACAGCGGGCACCATCTATGTGGTCTTCTTCGCCGACAACTTCATCGGCCAGTTCGAGGGGTTCCTGGTCACACTGGGCGTACCGATCGCCGCCTGGTGCGGGATCATGCTGGCTGACATCGCGCTTCGCAGGCGGGACTACGCCGAATCCGAGCTGTTCACCCCGTCGGGTCGGTACGGCGACGTCCGGTGGATCCCGGTCCTGACGACCGTGGTGGCCACTGGGATTGGCTGGGGCCTGGTCACCAACAGCTCGGCGAGCTGGCTGACCTGGCAGGGCTACCTGCTCGGCCCGTTCGGCCTGGGTGGCAAGACCGGCGCCTGGGCCTACGCCAACCTCGGCGTGCTCATCGCGCTGGCCATCGGCTTCGTCGTCACCGCGCTGTTCAGCCGGTCCGCGGTCCGGGCCGAGGAGGCGGCGACGCTGCCCGCCCCAGCGGCTGCCCAGGCCTGAGCTTGTGAATTGCTATCCGACGCCGGATTATCGGCCAATCGCCAAACTTGTCCGGCTGAGGCCTTCTTTAGTCCCTTACGTGACGTTTACGCTGCCAGTATGGGGACGCCGGATCCAGGCAGAGATCCGCTGGTCCAGCGGGACATCGCTGCGGCCCGGCGGCGCCGTCGCCGGCGCCGTGTCCGGCAGGCGATGCTGTGGCTGCTGACCGTCGTCACCGCGGGGGTCCTGGTCGTCATCGCCTTGTTCGTCAAGGAGATCTCCCGCGAGCCGGGGGTGGTCCGCCCGGCCGCGCTGTCCGCCAAGACGCTGCCGACCAAGACAGGGAC
>JBAPYC010000098.1:0-8799 GCA_049284535.1 Streptosporangiaceae bacterium | reverse complement strand
GAGGCAGCCCGCGTCCTGCGTCCCGGCGGCCGCGTGGTCGCCAGCCTGTTCGCCGCACCCGAACGCTCTCAGGGCACGGTGGCGCACGAGGCCATGAGCGCGCTCGTCCCGCCCGCCAGCGCCGGTGACCACGCCCCGTACGCCTTGTCGGCGCCCGGCAACCTCGAGGCTGCCCTGGCCGGCGCCGGCCTGCGCGCCGCCGGCAGCGGCGAGGTGGTGTGCGCCTGGCACTACGCCTCGATGGACGACGCCATCGCGGGCCTGCTGTGCTCGGCGGGCGGCGCCCGGGCCGCCGAGGCGGCCGGCCCGCAGGCCGTGCGCGACGTCCTGGAGCAGGTGCTGGCGCAGTTCCGGGACCCGGGGACCGGCGCGGTCACCATGCGCAACACGTTCCGCTGGGTCGCCGCCCAGCGGCCCCGGCCTAGTCAAATACCAGCAGCTGGTCCTTGATCCGCGCGTTCTTCATCAGCCGGGCAAAGGACGGGTAGCGGCCGAACAGTCCGGCGTGCGCGGCCTGGTAATCGGCTACCGACGACCAGTTGAGCGGGAAGAACTCGGTGTAGTTCCAGCTCCTGGCGATGGTGCGTCCGCGCGCGGTGGCGCTGGAGCCGACCGTCCCGCAAGTGTGCAGCGGCCAGTCGGTCGACCCGGCCTGCTCCAGGGTGAAGGCCGCGTCGTCGCCCAGGGCGAGATCGACCCGCGCCACGCTGCCGCGGTCGGTGAAGTGGGTGGTCACGGCGGCGTCGCTGCGCGCCGTGCTGACACCGTCCGCCACATGGTGCGCGGCCGCGAAACCGGTGCCGGGACGCCCGCGCCAGGCGTAGCCGCCCTCATAGCTGCCGTCGTCGTACTCCACCAGCCAGTTCAGCCACAGATTGTGCAGCTTGGTCAGCATGCCCATCTCGGTCCACATGGCGTCGGGCCGGCTGTAGATGTAGTCCAGCATGAACAGGCCCTCGACGGGCTCGCCGTCCAGGGTGCCGGCGGCCTTGCCGAGGTGGGAGCGGAGCATCTGCGGGTACTCATAGCCGTCCTGCTCCGGCACCCAGAACGTGCACACCTGCCCGAGCCGCCGGGCCGTCAGCTCCAGCCGCCCGCTGCCATCGGTCCACCGGTAGCGGTCGGTCCCGAAGTCGAACCGCCAGGTCCGCCCCATGTAGCTGACGGCTTCGGCCGTCTCGGTCACGTGGTACCGCTCCGTGATCGGGTTCTCGCGGTAGGGGAAGAGCACCGGGCACTGGTCGTCCAGCTGGCCGTTGAGCCGGTAGACGCCCATGTTCAGGGTCTCGTTCTTGTTCTGCCCCTGGACGCCCCGCATGGCGTTGTAGAGCTGGCCTGCGGAGCCGGTGAGCACCACGAACGGGCAGATGAACACCGGCGCGTACCCTGGACGCGGCTGATGGCTGAGCCGGTAGCACTCCAGTGTCGGCTCGGCCTCCAGGTAGACGTGATAGCGCATGCTTGCCAATCTGACGATCGGTTGGTAGAACGACCCTAGCCAGCGGGCCAACCCCAGCACAAGCTAACCGAGCACAAGCTAACCCAGCACACGCCAGCCCGGCACAAGCCAGCCCGGCGGATGAGACGAACAGGTGGCTGCCGTGAACGAACCGCCAGCTCGGGACGAGGACACCGGGAACCGCAGCCTGGCCTGGCTGCTGTCCGACCGCGCGTCGCGGCGCCCCGGCCATCCGTTCATCTCCTTTCCCGACCGCGAGCTGTCCTACGCCGAGCTGCACGGCCGGGCCACGGCGCTGGCCCGCGGGCTGCTGGCGGCGGGCCTGAAGCCGGGTGGCCACGTCGGGCTCCTGATGACGAACTGCGTGGCCTACCTGGAGCTCTTCTTCGCGGTGCAGCTGGCCGGGGGAGTGGCCGTCCCGCTGAACGCCCGGTTCCGCCATCGCGAGCTGACCTTCGTCACCGCCCACTCCGACATCGAGATCCTGATCACCACGGACCTCGTCGACGAACATACCGACTTCACCGCGCTGCTGGCCCGGGCCCTGCCTGGCCTGTCAGACCAGCCGGCCGGCGCGGGTGACCTGAACGAGGGGGACCTGGTTCTGGCCGGGGCACCGCGGCTGCGCCGGATCTACCTGCACGGGACCAAGCCGGTACCGGGGATCCGCCCGCTGGATGACCTGCTGGCGGCCGGCCAGGAGGTCGGCCCGGCCGCGGTGCCGCGCGCCTGGTCCGGCCGGAGCGCCCAGGACACCGCGCTGCTGCTGTACACCTCGGGCACCACCGCCGACCCCAAGGGCTGCGAGATCACCCACGAGGCCCTGGTGCGCAGCTGGGCGGCCTACGCCGACCTGGTCGGGTTCGAGCCGGACCAGTCGATGTGGACCCCGTGCCCGTTCTTCCACGTCGGCGGCATCGGCGTCACCACCTCGGCCCTGGTCCGCGGGGCGACGATGATGTCGATGAACTGGTTCGACCCGGAGACGGCGCTGGCTCACATCGAGCGCCGCCGGGCCGAGCACCTGTTCCCGGCCTTCCCGCCGCTGACCCTGGGCCTGCTCCGCACCCCGGGATACGACCCGGACCGGCTCGGCTTCGTCCGCACCGTGCTCAACGTCGCGCCCGCCGACACCCAGCGCGTCATCGAGAAGCTGCTGCCCGCCACCGCGGTGCTGCTCACCGACTTCGGCATGACCGAGGGGGCCGGCATGATCACGGTGACCCCGCGGGACGCGCTGGGGGAGGACCGGCTGACCCGCAACGGGGTCCCGCTGCCCGGCATCGAGGTCCGGGTCACGGCCCCGGATGGCCCGCAGGCCACCCAGCCGCCCGACGTGCCCGGGGAGATCCAGTTCCGCGGCATCAACGCCTTCCGCCGCTACTACAAGAACCCTGACGAGACCCGCGCCACCGTCATCGACGGCGGCTGGGTCCGCACCGGCGACCTGGGCACCCTGGACAGCCGCGGCCAGCTGCTGTTCCTTGGCCGGATCAAGGACGTCCTCAAGGTCGGCGGCGAGAACGTCGCCCCGCTCGAGGTCGAGGCGCTGCTCAGTACCCACCCGGCCGTCCACCTGGCCCAGGTGGTTGGCCGGCCCTCGGAACGCTACGGCGAGGAGCCGGTCGCCTTCGTCGAGCTCATCGGTGGCGCTACCTGCACGGCCGCCGAGCTCATCGGGTTCTGCGCCGGCAACCTGGCGTCCTACAAGGTCCCGCGCGAAGTCCGCTTCGTCGACAGCTGGCCGATGTCCGCGACCAAGATCCAGAAGTTCAGGCTCCGCGACCTTCTGAACGAGCCAAACCGCTAACGAACCAAACGGCTGAACGGGCTGGGCGCCAGCACTGCCTAGATGTTGCTCGCATCCGGCGGCACAGCGAGCGTCGGCTGTGCCGTGTCCCCGGCCTGGCCGGCCGGCGCGGGCCCGGGGCCGGGCGCCATCCCGATCGTGTACGCGGTCATTGACAGCGAGCCATAGGTGTAGCCGTCGACCAGCACATCGGCTCCCTGCCCGCTGCTGCTGGCCAGCCCGGCCAGGTACAGCAACGGCAGGAAGTGGTCCGGGGTCGGCACCGCGTGGCCGAAGTCCCGGTGCCTGTCCAGCCGGGTGACCGTGGCCGGGTCGTCCAGCATCTTGGCCTTGGCGTCCTCGTCGAACCGCTGGGCCCAGTCGTAGCCCGAATCGGCCAGGTCCCAGCTCATCCCGCGCAGGTTGTGCACGATGTTGCCGCTGGCCACCACGAGTACGCCGTGGCGCCGCAGCTCGGCCAGCTTCGCCCCGAGCTCCAGGTGGTAGTCGAAGTTCTTGTCGGCGTTGATGGACAGCTGCACGACGGGAATGCTGGCGTCGGGGAAGGCGTGCACCAGGACCGACCAGGTGCCGTGGTCGATGCCCCACGAGTCCACGTCCGCCCCGACCCAGGTCGGGTGGACCGCGTCGCTGATCTCGGTGGCCAGCTCGGGCAGGCCCGGCGCGGGGTACTGGACGTCGAACAGTTCCGGCGGGAAGCCGTAGAAGTCGTGGATGGTGCGCGGCCGCGGCATGGCCGTCACCGCGGTCGCGTTGATGTACCAGTGCGCGGACACCACCAGGACCGCCCGCGGACGCGGCACGGCGCGCCCGAACGCGTGCCAGGCCTGGGTGTACCGGTTGGTCTCCAGCGCGTTCATCGGATTGCCGTGGCCGATGAACGCGGCCGGCATCAGCTCAGCCGTCATGGCTCGATTGTCCCACCGCATTGGCGCCTGCGATCTTGGCGTAGACAGCTGCACTGGGCTTGGCCGTCCGGGCGAACGTGGCCCGGTCGACCTCGTGCAGCCCGAACCGCACGTCGTAGCCGAAGATCCACTCGAAGTTGTCCAGCAGCGACCAGTGCAGGTACCCGAGCACCGGGACGCCATCCTCGATGGCGTCGAGCAGCCCAGCCAGCGCGGGCTCGATGAACGCCGCCCGCACGCGGTCGTCGCGATGCCCCAGCCCGTGCTCGGTCACCAGCAGCGGGACGCCGGCCGCGGCGTAGGCGTAGCGGACCGCCCCGCCGAGCGACGGCGGCCAGACCTCCCCGAACATCTGGTTCATGGCCGCGTCCGGCGGCGGGGACACCGGCCCGGTGCCGTCGTAGCGGTCGCGCGTGTAGTTCTGCACGCCCAGGAAGTCATCCTCCCGGGCCAGCTCCAGCCAGCGGCCGTAGACCTCGGCCCGCTTGCGGTCCCGGACCGATGTGTCGTCCCCGACCGCCTGGTCGTCGGACATGGCCAGGCTCAGCCCAACCGGCAGGTCCGGCCGCCGCGCCTTGATCGCGGCCCGGGCGGCCCGGTGCCCGGCCGCCATAATCTCAGCCATGGTGTCCATGTCCTCGCGCAGCACCACATTGGCGACCCGGTAGCGGGGCACGCCCGCCTTCTCCCCGGCCGCGAGCAATGTCTCCCGTTCCAGGTCGTGCACGGCGTCCGGGATCGGCAGCCAGCTGAGCAGATGCGGCAGGTCCGGCTCGTTGAGCGTCACGGCCCAGGCGACGCCGTCGCCTAGCCACTCGGTGACCACTCCGCAGTACCGGGCGAACAGCTCCGGCGCCCGCTGGTCCAGCCAGCCTCCGCCGGCCGCGAACCAGTGCGGCGCGGTGAAGTGGTTATACGTCACCACCGGCGCGATCCCAGATTCCCGGCAGTAATCGACCATGGCCCGGTAGTGGGCCAGCGCCGCGTCCGAGAACTCGCCCTCGGCCGGCTCGACCCGGGCCCATTCCACCGAGAACCGGTAGGTGTTCAGGCCGAGCCCGGCCACCAGGTCGATGTCCTGGCGCCACAGCTCATAGCTATTGCACGCCGCCCCGGACGGCTCACGGAACACCGTCGGCTGCACGTTCTCCAGGAACCAGGTGTCGCTGGCGGTGTTATTGCCCTCGACCTGATGCCCGGCCGTAGAAGCACCCCAGCGGAACTCCGGCGGGAACGATCGCGGCGCCCTTGCCTCCATCGTCACACCATAACGGCTCACATGTCCGCGCCGCGTCGACGCCCGTGGCTGGCTTCGTGTAGTGTGCAGCCGTTGCCGGGGCGGTAGCTCAGCCGGTCAGAGCAGCGGACTCATAATCCGCCGGTCGTGGGTTCGAGCCCCACCCGCCCCACTAGCCACGGCTGGCACCCGAGCAAGGATAATGCCTCGGCCTGCTCTGTATCGCTGCCCATTCAGCGGCTGAGTCCATCTTCAGGCGCTCCATGGGCTGGGCGGTGATCTCAGCGGTCATCCTGGTCAGGGTCTCGTACATGTCCCCCTCGACGTCCAGGTGCCCGGCTACGTAGGCCCCGGGCCAGGCCGAGTCCTCCCGGCGCCTGCGCCAGATAGGCCGCTGCCAGCGAACGGACAGCGATCTTCACCGCAGATCCGGCCGGGCCGGCCTGGCTGCCGTCATAAGCCCGGAACTCCACCGGGGCATCCGGCCCCGCCAATGCCTCGAAGACCTCAGCCAGTGCCATCGGTTCTGCGTTCCTTTCGCTCAGCGTCCCATGACGCACTTGGTGATGGCTGACCGAGCGGACTCCGCCAGGCAGTCACCATGGCTTGCCACCGCCTGATCTGGTGGCGGCCCGCCCAATGTCATGGCTTCCTTGCCAACGCCCGCCCGCTGTCCGACCGGACCTGACGAATATCGCTCTATACCCGAGCATCGCGCCTGCGAGGCGAGCGGGCATCGCTCGATATGAGGTAAACATCTGTAACGGAACGTAAGAAACAAACCAAATTAGGCCAGCCGCCGCTGGAGGAGATCGACTCGCTCAAGGGCGGCAGGGCCAACTACTGGCACACCGACGTCACCTTCGTCGACCGGCCGCCTGCTTTCACCCTGCTGCACGCCGTCGTGATCCCGCCCGTCGGCGGGGACACGCTGTGGGCCAGCACCGTCTCCGCATCGTGCTGGGGTTCACCCCGCAGGCGTCGGGACCTGATCCGGGTCCTGCAGGACTACATCATCCGGCCCGAGCAGACGGTCCGCTGACGCCAGGGTAACCTGGCCATCTAGGACAACCGCGCCACCCAGCACTACGCGATCGCGCACTACGGCACCGCGCATCGGCGCGGCGAGTGCGTCACCGTGGCCGGGCCAGTACCGGTCGGGGTGGACCACTGGGAGGGCAGGGCCACCATGAGCTCCTCAGCCGGAAGGAGTACGTCGGCCAAGAAGACCACAGGGTCCCTGCCTGTCTACAAGCGCCGACGCCGGCGGATCTACGCAGCCGCCGCGCTGGTCCTGGCCGTGATCATCGGCGTGGTCGTCTGGGCCACTACCGGCGGCAGTTCGGGTCCGGCGACGCTCCCAGGCTTCACCATCTCGGTCCTCCAGGGCTCGGTGGCCAGCCCGGACAGCATCATCGAGAGCCAGCTCTCGCTGGCCAAGCTGATCCCCGCGCACCTGCACTACGTGCCGTTCGAGGCCGGCGTGACCGCGATCGCCGAGATGAGGAGCGGCGCGGTCCAGGCCATCAGCGGAGTCGGCAATCCCCCCGTCACCGAGGCCATCGGCAACGGCACCGGCGTGACCGTGGTCATGGCCTGGGGCTTCACCGACGACCAGCTGCTCGTACCCGCCTCGGTGACGTCGCCGGCCCAGCTGGCCGGCAAGTCGGTCGGAGTGGTGGTCGGCTCTGTCGACGACTACCAGCTGCTGGGCTACCTCGCACTGGAGCACCTGACCGGCAAGGTCAAGGCGGTGCCGTTCTCCAGCGAGACCGCGGCGGGCGCGGCCGCGCTGTCCGGGGCGGTGGACGCCGCCTTTGTCTACGGCAGCCCGGCCACCACGCTCCTGGCCAAGGGTTATCATTCGCTGGTCAACGCCGAGCAGATCGCCAAGCTGGGTATTCCCGGCCTGGCCGTGATCGCGGTCGCGACCAGCGTGATCACGAGCAATCCCGCGCTGGTACAGGCCTACGTGTGCGCCGAGTTGCAGGGCAGCCGGGACATGACCGGGCCGCAGGCGGCGAAGTACCTGGCGGCGAGTTCGGCCGTGCAGGGGGTGCCCGGCGACCAGATCGTCGCGGCGACCAAGGACTACCCGTTCATCCTGCCCGGTGATCAGCTGTACTGGCTGGGCTCCACGTCGCACGATCCCGATAGCCGCATCGTGCAGGCCTACCTGCAGACGGGCCAGTTCCTGGTCTCGCAGGGACGGTTGACCTCGGTGCCGTCGGCGGCGCAGATCGCGGCGCACGTCGACATCACGTTCATCAAGAAGGCCCTGGCCGGTGGCTGCACGAGCTGACGTGTCGGCCGCCCCGCCTCCGGTATCCGCCCCCGGCTCTGAAGTCGTCGTCGACTCGGTCGGCAAGACCTTTCGCCGGGGCAGCCGCCGGACCGTGGCGCTGGCCGGAGTAGGCCTGCGGGTCCGGGCGGGCGAGCTGGTCTGCCTACTCGGCCCGTCCGGCTGCGGCAAGTCGACTCTGCTGCGGATCATCGCGGGGGCCCTGCCTGCCGACGTGGGCATCGTTACGGTGGGGGGACTGCCGGTCGCCGGCCCGTCCCCCGACCGGGGCATGCTCTTCCAGACTCCGATGCTGTTCGGCTGGCTCACCACCAGGAACAACGTCCTGTTCGGCCCGCGCGCCCAGCGGGCCGCCGGGCGGCACGAGCGGGACGACCCCGAACTCGAGGCAGAGGCCGCCGCGCTGCTGGACCGGGTCGGCCTGGGCGGGTTCGGCGAGGCGTTCCCGCACGAGCTGTCCGGCGGCATGCAGCATCGCGCGGCGTTCGCCCGAGCGCTGGCCTCCCGGCCGTCGGTGCTGCTGATGGACGAGCCGTTCGGCGCCCTGGACGCGATCACCCGGGAGCGGATGCACGAATTCCTGCTGGACATGTGGGAGCAGCACCGCACCACGATCATCTTCGTGACCCACGACCTCGACGAGGCCATCCTGCTCGGCGACCGGGTCGCCGTGATGGGCGGCCGGCCGCCCGGCATCGGCGAGATCATCGACATCCCGCTGCCCCGGCCGCGGCACGCCCTCGACACCGACACCGAGGTCTTCCTGAACGCCAGACGGCGAATCCGCGCCGCATTGAGGAGCTGAGCAGATGTCCGTGTGGAAACCCTGCCGGTCGACGACCAGGTTGTGACGGAGCCGGCGGGCGACGCGGATCTCGCGCTCGCCACGGACCAGGACGAGCGGGCCGATCTGGCCGCCTACCGGCGGGCTCGGCGCCGGGCCCGGACCCGACGCCTGGCCACCGGCGCGCTCGGCCTGGTCGTCCTCGCGGTGCTGTGGCAGCTGGCCGCCATGCTGATCAACGATCCGGTCTTCCTGCCGTCGGTATCCCAGACCGCGGCCAGCTTCGCTCACTACTTCGG
>JBAPYC010000097.1:0-3137 GCA_049284535.1 Streptosporangiaceae bacterium | reverse complement strand
TCGAGATCCTGGTCGACAACGCGGCCAGCCAGACCCGCGTCCCGGATGGCGTGCTGGCCATGACCGACGCCGATTGGCTGGCCGACCTCAACGGCAGCCTGCTGTCGGCGGTGCGGCTCGACCGCGCCGTCCTGCCCGGCATGATCGCGGCTGGAGGTGGCGCCATCGTGCACATCGGCTCGAACGCGGCCCGGCTGCCCCAGCCGGCCGCGCTGGCTTACGCCGCGGCCAAGGCCGCGCTGGCCACCTACAGCAAGGGCCTGGCCAACCAGGTCGGCCCGCACCAGGTCCGGGTCAACCTCGTCTCGCCCGGCGTCATCGAGACCTCGGCCCTGCACGCCCGGCTCAGCCTGCTCGCCGACGAGCGCGGCACCGATCTGGACACCGCGCGGCGCCAGTTCATGACCTCCTTCAACGTGCCGCTCGGGCGTCCCGGCACCGCCGACGACGTCGCCGCCCTGGTCACCTTCCTGGCCTCGCCAGCCGCGGCCTACCTGACCGGCACCAACCACGTCGTCGACGGCGGCCTGTTCCCCGCCGTCTGACCGCGGTCACGGCTCTCACGTCCGGTACAGGGCTGAGGTCCACATGTGCAGCAGCGTGCTGATCAGGGTCTCCTGGTCATCGAACGGGGGAGTGCCGGTGGCGGCGAGGTAGTACAGCCGCTCACCGAGCCAGGTGAGGGCGCTGGCGACCGCCGCGATGTCCTGCCCGGCCAGGGATTGCCGCGCGCGGGGGTCCGCGGTGATCTGGGCGGTGGCGGCGTCGGTGAAGGACTGCATCTGCTCGAGCCACAGCGCGGTGAGGCGCCCGTCGGTGCGCCAGTTCTCGACGATAGCCCGCAGGACGGGCGCGCTTGCCTGCCATAGCCGGGCACCGGCCGTGATCCCGGCGCGGAGCGCGGCGGCCGGGTCCTCGGGGTTGCCGAGCCAGGGTTCGGCGGCGGTGTGTCCGTGAGCAACGGCACGCCGGACCAGTTCGGCTAGGACGGCCTGCTTGCTGTCGAAGTAGAAGTAGAAGGTGCCCCGGGAGACATGCGCGGACCCGAGGATGTCGCTGACGGCAAGGTCGGTGAAGGAGCGCTCGGCAAGCAACCGGGCGGTTGTCTCCAGGATTGCCTCACGCAGGTCCGCAGCCGGGCTTCCGGAAGGCGCGGCGGCTCCGGAGGGCGCGGTGGTTCCGGAGGGCGCGGCGGTTCCGGAGGGCGCGGCGCGGCGGCCGTGCGGACGGCGGGCGGGCCTTCCCGGGCGCGGTGACGTCTCCACGACCGGCACCCTATCACCGACGTATAGACAGTACATCTAGACACTATGTATAGTCACGTTCATGAATACCCTGACCCCCCACTTGGTGACCAGGAATCCCGATGCGGCCGCCGGCTGGTACGGCTCGGTGCTGGGCGCGGTAGAAGACAGCCGCATCACGCTGCCCGCCGGTCAGGTGCTGACCATCGAGCTGCGCTTCGGGGACAGCAGGCTGGCCATCGCCGACGAGTTTCCCGGCATGGGCATCGTCTCGCCGCTGACGCTGGGCGGCACCTACGGCGCGCTGCACCTGGCTGTGGCGGACGCCGATGCCGTCTGGCAGCGCGCCATCGCCGCGGGCGCGGCGGAGTTCGAGCCGCTGCATGATGCGTTCTGGGGCGACCGGACCGGCCAGTTCATCGACCCGTTCGGGCACCGCTGGGCCATCGACCAGCATCTGCGGGACGTGCCGCCCGACGAGGTGGCCCGGCTCGCGGCTGCCGCATTCGGCCAGGAAACGGGGCCGGCCGCAGCGCAGGGCAGGGGAGAGGGAGGGGGCTGAGCCGCAGTCGCCCATATAACCCTCTACCGCACCCTCACCTGAGCCCTACCACGCCGCGACCCCACTCCTTCATCATCGTGGACCGTGCCCCCCGGCGAATCCGGGCTGTTACGGTCCACGATCATTGGCGGACCAGCGCTAAGCCTGCACATTGAGCCCGGAAACCTGCGTGGTCGAGACCGCGAGCTCGCGCCACTTGCTGAGGTCATCGGCGACCTGCTGGAGTTTGGCCTCGACGGCTGCGACGCTGTCTGCGCCCAGTTGCAGCCGGGCGGGAGGGTCGGCGGCGGTCGCGATCGCGACGATCGCCGCCGCACCCTTGACCGGATCGTTGACCTGGGCGTGGTTGCGGTCGGCGGCCTGATTCCTGACCTGTCCGGCGGTGGCGGCGTAGTCCTCGATGAACTGGCTGGCCGTATGCAGAGAGCTCCCGTCAAGGAAGTCCGTACGGAAGCTGCCCGGCTCGATGATGACGACCTTGATACCGAGCGGGGCTACCTCAGCGCGCAGCGCCTCGGACAGTCCCTCGACGGCGAACTTGGTAGCCCCGTAAATGCCCCAGCCGGGGACCTGGGCGAATCCGCCGACCGAGCTCAGGTTAAGGATGCGGCCGGATTTCTGTGCCCGCATGACCGGCAGCACGGCGCGAGTGACCGCGAGCAACCCGAAGACGTTGGTCCGGAACACGGCCTCGACTTCTTCTGAGCTGGCTTCCTCGACGGCGCCGAGGAGGCCGCGTCCGGCGTTGTTGACGAGGATGTCGATGCGTCCGAACCTGCTGACCGCCGCTTGTGCGGCCGCGGCAGGCTGGGCCGGATCAGTGACGTCGAGCGGCACAGCGAGGAGACGATCGCCGTAACCTGGCAGCGCCGAGCCCACCTGTTCCGGCTGGCGGGCGGTTGCCACGACCCTGTCGCCGCGCTCAAGGGCCTGCCTGGCGATTTCCCGGCCGAGGCCCCGGGACGCTCCGGTGATGAGCCACACGTTCATGACCGTTCCGTTTCTCTTGCATCGATTGACCCTGGCATCGATTAACCGCTGCTGGCTGGTCACTGAAGGTCCCTGCTTTCTTCGGTTGCCTTCAGCGTGCCGTAGCGCTGCCGTACTTTGAATGTTTGATAGTCCTCCTGAAACCCAGGAGCGCACGGACCTGCAGCCATGGCAACGCGCATCTTGGCGATCATCAAAAGGCGGCGCTTCCTCCGCGTCGCCACAGCCGCCCACCTGGCCCTCTATCGCGTCCTCACCTGGCCCCGGCGGCCCGGCGAACCCTTCTGGTCCACCCTCCTTGAGGGAGTGGCGCTAGCCGTCGACATTGAGCCCGGAAACCT
>JBAPYC010000096.1:0-6431 GCA_049284535.1 Streptosporangiaceae bacterium | reverse complement strand
GCCGGGGCTTCGGGCCAGAACAGCAGCCAGCGGATCTCGCCGGTGCCGCGGTAGGACGGGCTCACCCGGTCCTCGGCGGCGTAGCGGAGCAGGTGCGCGGCGGCAGCGATATGACCACGCTGCTCGGCGACCAGGGTCAGCCGCTCGCTCACCCAGGGGTCGACGATGAACTCGCCGGGCTCACGCTCCAGCTGGCCCAAGACCGTGGCGACCGACACCCCCGCGCCAGGCACGACGGCCGCGGCGTGCCCGTTCACCAGGTGAGTCAGCTGTTCCCGGTCTCTGCGATGGAACCGGCGCACCTCGATAGACATCAGCAGGTCTCCTCGGAAGGGCAGGAAAAACAAGACGGAGAAGGCCCGCTACCGGTGCGGTACATCAAGCACTTTAACACCGGACCGTGAGGTCGTTACCGGCTACGGTTCCGCCGGGAGGGTGACGACGACCTTGGCGGCTGAGACGCCCTTGAGCTGGATGTCCATCGCCTGCTGAAAGTCCCCGACACCGTGTCCGACGACGGAGGGCTTGGGCGCGGCGACGTAGCGGCCGTCGGCCAGGGCGTCCGGGAGGAAGTCGCGATAGATGGCCGTGGAGACCTCGTTCGCCTTCAGCGTCGTCCCGAAGATGTACTTGGAGCGGATCCCGCGGCGGCGGCCCCTGAACTGCAGGGCGACGTTGGAGGTGACGAGCCGCAGGATCAGCCGCGGGAGCTCGGACCGGCGGTGACTGGCGTCGGCGAGGCCGTCGAAGGTGACCGCCGGGCTGCCGATGGACACGAACTTGTTGCCCTTGGTGCACGCGCCCACGATCTGCACGCACGACGCGGCGGACGTGGTGCCGAAGGCGATCGCGCCGGCCAGCGTGCGGCCCTCAAAGGCCTTGATGATGTCCGGCACAACGGTCGGGCTGTTGTAGTCGAAGACCTGCGACGCCCCGAGGGACCTGACGTACTCGAAGTTGCGCGGCGAGGCCGTCGTGATGACCTCGTACCCAGCCGCGGCCGCCAGCTGGATGGCGTTGCTGCCGACGCTCGTCGAGCCGCCCCACACCAGGAGCGTCTGCCCGGTCGGCTCGGCGTTCGCCTTGGGGTACCGCAGCCCCAGCTGGTCGGTCTGGAACAGGCCGCAGGCTGCGGTCGAGACGGCCAGCGGGAGAACGGCGGCGTCCTCGAAGGGCATCGTGTCCGGGATCGGGGCGGCCATCCGCTCCAGCACGACGGTGTACTGCTGGAAGCCACCCTCGGCGGCGCGGTTGCTGTCCTTGTCGGTGCCGACCGCGTGACCGAGCACCCGGTCGCCCACCTGGAACCGGGTGACCGCCCGACCGACCTCGACGACCTCACCTGCGACGTCCGAACCCAGCACCGTCGGGTAGTTCAGCCAGCGATAGGTGAGGTTGCCCGCGACCTGAATGATCCACTCGAGCGGATTGATGGCGACGGCGTAGTTGCGGACGACGATCTGGTCGTCCCCGGGCACCGTGTACGGGGCCGGGCCCACTTCGAGCTTGGCGTGCTTGGCGTTGATCCAGGCGGCGGTGTTGGTCGGCATGGGGACTGGCTCCTCTGTGCGTTCTCTTCTGTGCGTTGATGATTGCACCAGGTGCAATCGCTAGTCTGCCACGTGATGACACCGAGTGCAAACAAGCACTAGATTGGACCGCATGGCACGCTGGGAACCGGACGCGCAGGGGCGACTGCAGAAGGCGGCCATGGAGCTGTTCCTCGAGCGCGGGTACGCCGAGGTGACGGTGGCCGAGATCGCCGAACGGGCCGGGCTGACCAAGCGCACGTTCTTCAACCACTTCGCCGACAAGCGGGAAGTGCTCTTCGCCGGCGCGAGGGACTTCGAAGCGGGAATCGTCAAGCACCTGAGGGACGCGAACGATGACCTCGACCCCATCGACGCGGCCATCGCCGCGCTGGCTCACGGCAGCCTCGAGCTCGCGCAATACCGCGGCTACGCACGCCTCCGCCGGGACGTCATTGCCTCCTCCCCCGAGCTGCAGGAACGCGACGTGAACAAGATGACCGCGCTGGCGTCGGCCATGGCGGAGACATTGCGCCAGCGGGACGTCCCGGCCCGGATCGCCAACCTCACCGCGCAGGCGGCCGTGGCCGTCTTCAATGCCGCTTACGACGACTGGGTCGATGACAGCACTGCGGACTTCGGCGTACTGATGCAGCGATCACTCGCCGAGTTGCGCCAGGCTGTCGGGACACGCCGATGACCCGCACCCCGGCGGGATAACTCAGGTGTCGGGCGTCCGCCGGGCCCTGTCCGCCGTCGCGTACGAGGGCCCGGCGTCGGTCAGGCTCGCGGCTTCTGGGCCGTCACGCCTTCGCGTAGGTGAGGTGTACTACGCCACTGTCGAACGTCGCGGAGTCGAGGAGCTTCAGCGGCAGCTTGTCGCCAGATGCACCGAATAGCCGCTTGCCGGAGCCAGCCACCAGAGGGAAGACGAACAGGTGCAGATCGTCCAGCAGCCCCTCGCGCAGCAGCGAGCTGACTAGGGACCCGCTTCCGGTCATGCCGATATTCTTGCCGGGCTGCTGCTTGAGCTCGGCGATCTCGACGAACGCGCTGGCCGCCGGGATCAGGGTCGTGTTCTGCCAGTCCACGGACTCCAGGGTGCCGGAGACGACGTACTTAGCGGTGCCGTTCATGGTGTCCGCCATCTCACCGGTCTGCTGCGGCCAGTGCGCAGCAAAATCCTGGTAGGTGACCCGTCCGAGTAGCATCGCGTCCTGCGCCGCCATCAGCGAACCGATGGCCTGCCCGAGCTCCGGGTTGAACCAGGGCCCCATCCAGTCGTTGGCGCTCTCTACGACGCCATCCAGCGAAATGGACAGGCCCGCTACGATCTTCCTCATGGTCGATTCCTCCTGAAGATCCGTCTGAGTCGGCCGGCTCTGTGGTCCGGCCTGCTGCTGACGCTTCGAACGGGAACCGGCCGGATGGACACGGCGACGGAGGAGAATTTCCGGAGGTCTCGCGATGCGCTTCCTGATGACGCTCAACGGTGGCGGCCGCCCGCCAGATGAGCAGCTCTACGCCGAGATGGGGCGCTTCGTCGAGGAGCTGACCCGGGCCGGGGTGCTGCTGGCCACAGGCGGCCTGGACCGCGGCACGCACGTCGTTGCGTCTGGCGGGAACATCACGCTGACCGACGGGCCGTTCACCGAATCCAAAGAGGTGATCGTCAGCTTTGCGCTGATCGAGGTTCGATCGAAGGACGAGGCGCTGGAGCTGGCCAGACGGTTCTGGAAGGTGGTCGGCGACGGCGAGGGTGACATCCGACAGGTGTTCGGCCCCGGGGATTAGTGACCGCGGAAACCGCGGCGGCGTATCGCGCGATCGAGGCGGTATGGCGGCTGGAATCGGCCCGGATCATCGCGGGCCTGACCGGGCTGCTCCGGGATGTCGGCCTAGCCGAGGAACTGGCGCAGGACGCTCTGGTCGCCGCCTTGGAGCAGTGGCCCGCCGAAGGCATCCCGGCCAACCCCGGCGCCTGGCTGATGCTCACCGCCCGGCACCGGGCGATCGACCGGATCCGCCGGAACGAACGACTGGCCGGCAAGCTGAACCTGCTCGGCCGCGATCTCGAAACCGCGCAGCACGGCGTCCTCGCTGAGTTCGATGACGTCTTGGACGAGGGCAGAATCGACGACGACCTGCTGCGGCTGATGTTCATCTCGTGCCATCCGGTGTTGTCCACCGAGGCGAGGATCGCGCTGACCCTCCGCCTGCTCGGCGGGCTGACCACCGAGGAGATCGCCCGCGCGTTCCTGGCGGCAGAGCCGACGATCGCGAAGCGGATCGTGCGGGCCAAGCAGACGCTGGCTAGCAGGCAGATCCCGTTCGAGGTTCCGTCGCCGACCGAACGACCTGGGCGGCTCGCGTCGGTGCTCGAGGTGCTCTACCTGGTGTTCAACGAGGGATATTCCGCGATGGCGGGGGACGACTGGATGCGCCCGGCGCTGTGCACCGAAGCACTCCGCCTCGGCCGCGTGCTGGCCGAACTGATGCCGGCCGAACCCGAGGTACACGGCCTGGTCGCGCTGATGGAGATCCAGGCGTCGCGGCTGGCGGCCCGGCTGAGCCCGGACGGGCTGCCGGTTCCGCTGCTCGAGCAGAACCGCGGCCGCTGGGACCAGTTGCTGATCAAGCGCGGTTTCACCGCCCTGCTCCGGGCTCAGGAGCTCGGCGGGTCGCCGGGCCCGTACGTGCTGCAGGCGGCGATCGCGGCCTGCCACGCCGGGGCCGGGGATGCGGCGAAAACCGACTGGAAGCAGATAGCGCTGCTGTACCAGGGCCTCGCGGCGCTCGCGCCGTCGCCGGTGGTGGAGCTGAACCGGGCCGTGGCGGTGACCATGGCGTTCGGCCCCGAGCGAGGGCTAGAGATCATCGACGGGCTAGCCGCCGAACCGGCGCTGGCCGGATATCATCACCTGCCCAGCGTCCGCGGTGACCTGCTGGCGCGGGTCGGCCGCGATGGTGAGGCGGCCGCCGAGTTCCGCCACGCAGCCGAACTCACCAGGAATATCCCCGAACGCACCGCGCTACTGCGGCGCGCCGCCGAGTGCGAGGCGCGCGGGTGACGTATCGCGCGGCCAGGTATAGCGAACTCGCCGCCAGCCCGCAGGACCTGCCGCCGGAGCCGCCGCCAGTGAACACGAGCGCACCGTCTCAGCGGATCTGCCTGATCCATATCCCGGCGTGGGTTGGCTCCAGCGACGTGTGCACTACATCGAGCAGGTCAGCCCGGACCGCGTCCGGGTCGACGGCATCCTTGAGCCGGGCCGCGAAATCAGCCAGGAGCCGTTCGGCGTCATACCGGGCCCGGTTGAACCGGCGGTCGACCCGTCGCTGCACCCGCACCCGCAGCGGGGTGAACAGCGTAGCCGCGGCCAGCGTCGCGGCGGCCACCGCCACCTGCGCATGGAGCCCGATACCCTCGGTGATCAGAAGTATCAGCCCGGCGTACACCCCGACGAGCAACCCAGTCACGATGGCGTAGGACACCGTCCGGGAGATCAGCCGGTCGATCTCGTACAGCCGGTACTTCAGCACCGCCATCGTGCAGGCCACCGGGATGCCGACCGTGGGGGCCAGCAGGATGAACCCCCAGAACACGGCGCCGACCGCCGTGCTCACGTGGCCGTGCATCAGCACCCCGTAGCAGAGGAACGGCACGACCGGGATCACGACGAACAGGCCCACGTATCCCAGCCAGGCCAGCTGCTTGCGCACTTCGGCGCTCGCGCCGCGGCGCCGTGCGAATACCGACGCCACCACCAGGGCCGCGGCCACCAGCCCGAGGAGGACTAGCACGCCCAGGAAGTCGCTGAACGGGCCGTGGCGGGGGAAAACGCCCAGCGGGTTCGGGTAGCTGACTCCTACCGCCTCTAGGGCATTGGTGATCCCGCCGTCTTCGGTCGTGCCGGCCTGAAACTGCTGCGCCGTCCAGCCCGCCAGCACCGCGAACATCAGCCATAGCAGCGGCCGCCAGCGGCGCGACGGTAGCCGCCCGTCAGGGAACAGCAAGACCAGGAACACCATGGGGGCGAACGTCGAGATGGTGGCGACCCCGGATAGCCAGCCAGCCAGCCGGGCCGCGGGCAGCGCTCCCGGCGCGACGGCCAGCCCGTACAGCGCGTACTGTTCGGTCGCCATGATGGCGGCCAGGGACAGGCCGATCAGGCCGAGCAGCCAGCCAATGGCGTTGCGCGGGACACGGGTCGCGATCAGGCGCCCGGTGCCCGCGTAAAGGATGGCCGTAAGGGTGGTGATGGCATAAAAAGCGATCCGGCCGTCCGACATCCGGCTGGCGTCAAGCCCAAGCAGGACCAGCGCGGCCGCGAGCAAGAGCAGCGTCAGGCCCGCCACCGACCAGGCGGCTACGCGCACGCGATCCGGCCAGTTGCGCCTCGTCGTCAGGCCCCGCATGAACGCCACCGTACGCCCGGAGCGTTCCGTAACGTTACCGGAGAGCGTGGTACCGCCTCCAACGGACAAAACCCGGCGGCCTCGCCGCAGGCTGGTCATCCAGGGAACCATCCGCCGCGAGACGCGCCATTCCCAGTTGCGCAGCCGGCACCATCACACCACGATAAGCGCATGCTGGATCCGGACTTCGTGCTAGATGACGGCAGCCGGAATAGGCTGATCGCCCGGTTCGGCACCGGCGTGGACGCGTGGTGCGCCGAACTGCCCGGAATAGTCGAGCTGTACTGCCTGCGCTGGCACCTGGAACTGGACAAAGCTTTGGCGGGCAACACATCCCGCGTGTTCATCGGCAGGCAGCACGGCAACCGTGGCGTGGTACTCAAACTGACACCAGACCTGGCCATTGCGAACGAAGAGGCAACAGCACTGCGCGCCTGGACAGCCACGCCGCACGCGGTAGACCTGCTTGACGCTGATCTAGAG
>JBAPYC010000095.1:0-6937 GCA_049284535.1 Streptosporangiaceae bacterium | reverse complement strand
GGTCCCGTCGCGCAGACCGCTCCACCGGACGGGGCCTCGCTAGCTGAGTCTGCGTGGGCAGCATTTCCCAGCGCTGATGACGAGATGCGGGAGCTACCTCGAACTGTGGGCGGTCTGAATAGCTCGTTTCACAGCTGGACGGTCCCTTGAATGACCAGCCGACGACGAGGTCTCCGGTGGTTGTCGCTAGATGTGTCGCTTTTTACCTATGGAGTAGTAAAGCCTTCGGGATCATGGAAATCCGGCTCGTGGGGACTCTCGCCGCGCCCATGGCCTGGCCGCCCATCGGAGCTGCGCACTCCAGCGCTAGCATCGGTCTGCCCGCTAGCGACCGAGGGGAGCGACCATGACCACCTCACCAGTACAGCGCGTGGAGAAGGTCACCACGCCAGACGGCGACTTCGACCTGCCGCTGTGGCTGCCCGAAGCCGGGCACGGCCCCGGCATCCTGCTGATCCAGGAGATCTACGGCGTCTCGGCCTACATCCGGGCCGTGGCCGAGGACCTGGCCGCGCTCGGCTACGTGGTCGGCGCCCCCGACCTGTTCTGGCGGCTCGAGCCCGGCTATCAGGCCGACCACGACGAGGAGGGCCTGAACCGGTCGCTGGCGATGGGCGCCCGCTTCGACCTCGCCCAGGGCATCGACGACGCCCAGCGGGCGTTCGAGCACCTGGCCGGGCTCCCGGAGGTCCAGGGCGGCGTCGGCATCCTCGGGTTCTGCCTCGGCGGCTCGATCGCCTACTTCCTGGGCGCCCGCACCCAGGCCGACGCCATTGTCTCGTTCTATGGCTCCGAAGTCCCCGGCCAGACGGCCGTCCTGGCCCAGATCAGCGCCCCGATCCAGTTCCACTTCGGCGGCAGCGACCCATTCATCCCGCGCGACCAGGTGGCCCAGGTGGAAGAGGCCGTGCGCGACCGCGGCAATGCGGAGATTTATGTCGAGGAAGAGGCCGGGCACGCCTTCCACAACCGCAAGGCCCCGATGTTCCACCAGCCCGGCCCGGCCGCCCGCGCCTGGCAGCGCGCCGAGGATTTCCTGGCCCGCCACCTCCCGGTCCAGCGATCACGCTCCTAGCGCGAACAGCGACACCAGCTCATACGCCAGGTTGGCCGCGGCGATCCCGGTGATCTCGGCGTGGTCGTACGGCGGCGCGACCTCCACAATGTCCGCGCCGACCAGGTTGGCCCCGTCGAACCCGCGCAGCAGCCGCATCAGCTCGCGGCTGTTCAGCCCGGCCGTCTCCGGCGTCCCGGTGCCCGGCGCGAAGGCCGGGTCGAGCACGTCGATGTCGATCGACAGGTAGGCCGGCCGGTCCCCGATCTGCTCGCGCAGCCGCCCGACGACCGCGGGCACCCCGGCATCGTCGATGTCGACGCAGCTGATCACGCGGAACCCCATGCCGGCGTCCTCGTCCAGGTCCTCGCGGGCGTACAGCGAGCCGCGGATGCCCACGTGCGCGCTGTGACCCGGCACGAACAGGCCCTCCTCGGCCGCCCGGCGGAACATCGACCCGTGCGTGTACCGCGCCCCGAAGTAGGTGGGCCAGGTGTCCAGGTGCGCGTCGAAGTGCACCAGCGCCACCGGCCCGTGCCGGCGCACCACCGAGCGCAGCAGCGGCAGCGCGATCGTATGATCGCCGCCCAGGCTGACCAGCCGCTGCCCGTCCCGCGACAGCTCGTCGGCGCCCCGCTCGATCTGCCCGATGGCCTCGGCGATGTCGAACGGGTTGCACGCGATGTCGCCCGCGTCCACCACCTGCTGGCGGCCGAACGGCTCCACCTCCAGCACCGCGTTGTAGGGCCGCAGCAGCCGCGAGGACTGCCGGATGTGGGCCGGGCCGAACCGCGCCCCGGGCCGGTAACTGACTCCGCTGTCGAACGGCACGCCGGTCACAGCGACGTCGTAACGGGGCACGTCCTCACGCCGGGGCAGCCGCGCGAACGTGGCCAGCCCGGCGAACCGCGGCACCGCCAGCCCGTCCGCCGGCCCCACTGGATCACTCATATCCGCACAGTACGAGGTCACGATCCCGGCTGACGACGCGGCTGGTAATTCAATCACCCCGGTACCGTCGTCCTGGCTGCCCTGGGCGCCGCCAGCCCTGGCAAGATGGCCGCATGATCTCCCATCCCGCGACCGACTCCGACCTGCGGGCCGTGACCCGGCTCGTCGCGGACGTCCACGGTTCGGCCGACTCCGGCGCGGAGCTGCTGAGCCGTCTCGGGCCGCCGGAGACGGCCTTCGCCACCCGCCCGTTCCGGTCGGGGTCGCTGCGGGGCGAATGGGTGGCCGCGCCCGCCAGCCGCAACGACGGCGTCCTGCTGTACCTGCACGGCCGCCGGTTCCAGTTCGACGAGCCGCCCGGCATCTACGCCGCCCAGCTGGCCGCGGCGACCCGGCTGCCGGTGCTGCTCCTGCAGTACCGGCTCGCGCCGGAGCACCCCTACCCGGCGGCGCTGGACGACGTGCTCGAGGCGTACCAGGCGCTGCTGGACCAGGGCACGCCGCCCAGCCGGATCATCCTGGCGGGCCACTCGGCCGGGGCCACGCTGGTCCTGTCGGCGCTGCTGGGGCTGCGTGCGGCCGGGCGGCCGCTGCCCGCCGCGGCGGTGGCGCTGTCGCCGATGACCGACTTCACCCTCGGCAGCGAGTCGCTGGCCGCCAACGAGCACCGCGACCTCGCCTCGGTCGCCGAACTGAGCCAGATCCGGTCGGCCTACCTGGGCGCCGCCGACCCGGCCGGCGCCCCGCAGTCGCCGCTGGCGGGGGAGTGCGCCGGCCTGCCGCCCATGCTGATCGCGTGCGGCAGCGCCGAGATCCTGCGCGACGATGCTGTCCGCTTCGCCGGCCAGGCGGAGGCAGCCGGAGTACCAGTCGAGCTGCACGAGTTCGAGGCCATGCCGCACGGCTTCCCGATCCTGGACCTGGACGCGGCCCGGATCCTGCTCGGCCGCGTGGCTCAATTCACCGCCGAACGGATCAGCGGGCTGACCGGCCCGCCGCAGGGCTCGCTGTCCATCCGGCGGATCGGCTGGGCGGGCTATGAGATCACCACCGAGTACGGCACCCGGGTGCTGGTGGACCCGTACCTGTCCGGTTCGGAGGGGATCCACCGCGGCATCCCGGAGAGCCCGGTGCCGCTGGCCGAGCTGACCGGGGTCGACGCCATCGTGGTCACGCACGCCGGCTACGACCACCGCGGCCAGGCGCTGGAACTGGCCCTGGCCGGCCAGGCCACCCTGGTCTGCGGCTCCGCGCTAGCCCGGGCCGCGCTGAGCGCGGGCCTGCCGCCGTCGCGGCTGGCCGTGACCGTCTCCGGTGTCGAGGTGTGGCTCCGTGACGTCACCCTGAAGTCGCTGCCCGCCCAGCACGAGTCCACCATGACCGTGGACGGTGGGTTCGCCGCCGACCAGCCGCAGAGCTTCCTGCTCACCACGGCGGCCGGCACCCGGGTCTTCTGCGGCGGTGACACGTCGCTGACCGGCGACCTGCGCACCTGGGGCGAGGTGTACCGGCCCGGTATCGCCGTCCTCGGCATCGGCGGCCTGTGGCTCGGGGCCGGCAAGATCGTGGAGCTGTACCCCGCCGAGGCGGCGGTGGCCGCCCGCTGGCTGGGTGCCCCGACCGTGCTGACCGTGCACCACCGCCCCAACGATCCGGCCCCGGCCCAGCTCGCCGCCGAGCTGGCCGGCGAGGCGGTCGACGTCATCAGCCTGGACTTCGGCGAGACCTGGACACCTACCGATGATGCGCCGGCCGGCTGCTACGGTGACGGCCGTGGCTGACGTCCCGGACACCATCACCAGCGATCTCGCCCCGGCCGGCGTGCTGCGCGCCGCCATCAACCTGGGTAACCCGGTGCTGGCGCAAGGCACGGCGGCGGCACCGTCCGGCGTGACTGTCGACATCGCCCGCGAGCTCGGGCGCCGGCTCGGGCTGCCGGTGGACCTGATCTGCTTCGACGCCGCCCGGCTGAGCTTCGAGGCCATGGTGCAGGGCCGCGCCGACATCTGCTTCCTGGCCATCGAGCCGGCCCGCGCCGCCGAAGTCGCCTTCACCGCGCCCTACGCCGTGATCGAGGGCGTGTACGTCGTGCAGGCAGACTCGGCCATCACCACCCCAGCCGACGTCGACTCCGAGCACATCCGCGTCGGCGTCAACCAGGGCTCGGCCTACGACCTGTTCCTGACCCGGACCCTGGCGCGGGCAACCCTCGTCCGCACCGACGACGGCCTTAACGCGTTCCGGGACCAGGGTCTGGAGGCCGGGGCCGGCATCCGGCAGGCCGTCACCGCCTTCGCCGCTCGCCATCCCGGGCTCCGCGTCATCGAGGACCGGTTCATGCAGATCCGCCAGGCGCTCGGCACCACCCGCACCCGCAGCCCGGAGACGGCCGGCTTCCTCGCCGCGACCATCGAGGACCTCAAGGCCAGCGGCTTCGTCCGCGACGCCCTCCTGCGCTCCGGCCAGGACCCCGCCGCTGTCGCCCCGCCCGAGTCGGTCGCCTGAGTCTGGCGCCTGACTCAGCTCAGCATCCAACGCCAGCCGGGAGAATAGTGGCCGTGCACCCATCCGCAAGCAAAGCGCCCCTGTCCGGCCTCACCGTGCTCGGGCTTGAGCAGGCCATCGCGGCCCCGCTGTGCACCCGCCACCTCGCCGACCTCGGCGCCCGGGTGATCAAGGTCGAGCAGCCCGGTTCCGGCGACGCCGCCCGGCACTACGACCAGGCTGTGCGGGGGCTGGCCGCCCACTTCGTCTGGCTGAATCACGGCAAGGAATCGGCCGCGCTCGACCTGACCAGCCAGCCCGACCTGGAGGTCTTCACCCGCCTCCTCGAACGGGCCGACGTCCTGGTCAGCAACCTCGCCCCCGGCGCGCTCGGCCGTCTCGGGCTCGCCCCGGATACCCTCGCCGGACGCTACCCGCGGCTGATCGTGGTCGACATCTCCGGCTACGGTCAAGGTGGCCCGCTGGACCACAAGCGCGCCTACGATCTGCTGATCCAGGCCGAGAGCGGAGCCTGCTCGATCACCGGGCTGCCCGGCCACCCGGTCAAGCCTGGCATCCCGATCGCCGACGTCGGCACCGCCCTGTACGCCTTCTCCAGTGTTCTCGCGGCGCTCTACCAGCGCGAGCGGACCGGCCGCGGCGCGGTCATCCCGATCGCCATGCTGGACGTGACCGCCGAGATGATGGGCTTCGCGCTCAACCAGGTGCTGCACACCGGGACGGCGCCCGAGCCGGTCGGGATGGGATCGCCGGCCGTCGCGCCCTACGGCGCCTACCCGACCGCGGACGGGCAGACGGCCGTGCTCGGCACCACCAGCGACCGGGAATGGCAGCGACTGACCCGGGACCTGCTGGGCCGGCCGGACCTGGCCGAGGACCCACGGTACGCGCGCAACGCTGACCGGGTGGGGCACCGGGCCGAGCTCGATCAGCTCATGCGGGACTGGTGCGCGCAGCATGACCTGGCCGAGATCCAGCGCCGCGCCGACGAGGCCGGCATCGGCAACGCCAGGCTGAACGGCGTGCGGGAGCTGGCCGAGCACGAGCAGCTGGCCGCGCGGGACCGGTGGCGCCAGGTGGACTCCCCGGTCGGGCCGCTGCCGGCCCTGCTGCCGCCGGGGCTCGCCCGCGACTGGACCGCGGTCAGCGGCCGGGTGCCGGCCCTGGGGGAGGACACCGACGCCATCCGCGCCGAGATGGCCCGGCCCGCCAGCTAGCGTCCCGGATGGTAAATGTCTGATCTGTCGGCTATGTCGATCACCGTCACGACACGTTTGTCATCGTCGATGCGGTAACGGATCCGGTAGTGGCCTCGCCGTGCCGACCAGTCCCCTTGGAAGGGTGCCACCAGGGGTTTCCCCACCCGGTGGGGATTCTCGCGCAGGACACCCGAAATGAACTCCCAGGCGGCGAAGGCGACCGACGGCGCAAGCGTGTGCTCGAGCGCCCGCCGGGCTTGCGCCTTGATAACGAGCCCGTACGGCTCGCTCACGCGGCGCCGTTCTCCCGGCGTCGTCGTTCCATGACCGCGGCCATCTCATCGCCGGTCGTGTCTGGACCGCTCTCTGCGGTCTCACCCGCCCGCAACTGGGCAATCTCGCGTTCCAGCCAGAAGATCGTCTCCTCCAGCGCCTCCAGATCGTCCACCGGCAACACCACCGCGACGGGTTTCCCGTTCCGCGTGATCATGTAGTGCTCGTGCGTAGAGGTGACGTCGTTGACGAGGGCGGACAGCCGGTCTTTGGCTTCGGCCAGCGACAGAACCATCATGGCCAGAGTATAGGCTATTTTTCTGGCCAGTATCAGGTAAGGCCGAACGGGCGGCCCTGACCGTCATCCCGTGACCCGCTCGAAGACCGCGGCCAGACCCTGGCCGCCGCCGATGCACATCGTCTCCAGGCCGTAGCGTGCCTCCCGGCGGTGCATTTCCCGGGCCAGCGTGGCCAGGATGCGCGTGCCGGTCGCCCCGACCGGGTGACCCAGCGAGATGCCCCCGCCGTGCACGTTGAGGCGCTCGAAGTCGGCCGCGCCGAAGCCCCACTCCCGGGTGACCGCCAGCACCTGGGCGGCGAAGGCCTCGTTGAGCTCGATCAGGTCCATGTCCGATAGCTTCAGCCCGGCCTGCTCGAGCGCGGCCCGGCTGGCCGGGACCGGCCCGATACCCATGATCTTGGGCTCGACCCCGGCGACCGCCCAGGAGACCAGGCGGACCAGGGGCCGCAGCCCGAGGGCCTCGGCGCGTTCGGGGTGGGTGACGACGCACATGGCGGCCGCGTCGTTCTGCCCGCTGGAGTTGCCCGCGGTGACGGTGGCCTCGGGATCGGACTTGCCCAGCACGGGCCGCAGCCCGGCCAGCGTCTCCAGCGAGGAGTCGGCGCGCGGGTGCTCGTCGGTGTCAATGACGTCCTCGCGGCCGCGGGTTTTGAC
>JBAPYC010000094.1:0-20745 GCA_049284535.1 Streptosporangiaceae bacterium | reverse complement strand
AACTGAAGCTCTCTGACATGGACGACAGGCACGTGCTTGCCGCAGCGATAAAGGCTGGTGCGCAGGTTATTGTTACCGCCGATCGTGGCTTCACGCCACAGGAGCTCGAGCCGTGGAATATCGAAGCGAAGTCCCCGGACGACTTCGTTCTCGACCAGATCAGCATCGACGCCAAGATCGTTTACGCTTGTGTTAGCGAAATTGCGAACTCGCGCAGTCGCCCGCCTCAAACCGTCGAGGGTGTGCTCGTCGAGCTGGAAAGGGCAGGCCTCATACAGTCCGCGGCCGCCTTGCGCACAGGTTGAGGATCTTGGTTTACGCCAGGCGTGCCCGTACGTGCCCGATCGGACGGTGATCGGTGGTGAACCAGGGTCACCCATGGGCACGCCACATTGGATCTCACCTGCGGTGACCCAGGTCAGGCATCCGGCCAACGATCTTTGCAAGCAGGCGATCAGGGGCATTTCCCTGGCGCGTGCCAGGATGAGTGTCCGGTCCTGGGCCGCAGCGCCGACGTCTCTGTGGAAGCACCGCACGGATGCTCAGCCGAAGGAGATCCCGATGAAGTACATGATCTTGATCAATGCCTCTCAGCAGGACTACGACGCGATGACGGGCCGGCCCGGCAGTGAGCAGCCAGGCTGGACGCCGGGTGACTTCGCGGCGCTGGGCGCGTTCATGGAGTCGTTCAACAAAGACCTGGCCGAGTCCGGGGAGCTGGTGGACACGCAGGGCCTGACCGCCCCGGCGCACGCCCGGCGGATTCAGCTGCGCGACGGCGTCCCGGTGGTGACCGACGGGCCGTACGCGGAAGCCGAAGAGGTGGTGGCCGGTTACTGGATCGTCGAATGTGACAGCTTCGACCGGGCCACCCAGATCGCGGCCCGGCTGGCTGACACGCCCGGTCCGGAGCACCTCCGCTCCCGCGCGTATGCGGACGTGCGGCCGCTGGCCGAATCCCGGGACGAGCTGTAGATCTGACGCCATGCCGCCCGCCGTCGCTGAGGACCTGCTGCGCCAGCTGGCACCGCAGGTCCTCGGCGCGCTGGTGCGGCGCTTCGGGCACTTCGACACCGCCGAAGACGCTGTCCAGGAGGCGCTGCTGGCGGCGGCCACCCAATGGCCCGCCGAGGGGATCCCCGCCAGCCCACGTGGCTGGCTGATCACGGTTGCGTCCCGGCGGCTGACCGACTTGCTGCGCGCCGAGCAAGCCCGGCGGCGCCGGGAGGAAAGCGCCGCCCGCCAGATCCTGCCCGGCCAATGGCACCATCCAGCCGCTGACGCCCAGGCCGACGCAGCCGATGACACGCTGATTCTGCTGTTCTTGTGCTGCCACCCCGCGCTGTCCCCCGCATCACAGATCGCACTCACCCTGCGCGCGGTTGGCGGCTTGTCCACCGCCGAGATCGCCCGGGCCTTCCTGGTGCCAGAGTCAGCCATGACCCGGCGCATCACCCGGGCCAAGCAGACGGTCAAGGACAGCGGGGTCCCATTCGCTCTGCCGACTGGCCCGGATCGGGATCGCGGGCTGGCCGCCGTCCGGCACGTGCTGTACCTGATTTTCACCGAAGGCTACGCCGCCACCTCGGGGCCCGGACTGGTCCGCCCAGATCTGTCCGGCGAGGCGATCCGGCTGGCCCGGATCCTGCACCGGCTGCTGCCCGGTGACAGGGAGGCGATCGGGCTCCTCGCGCTGATGCTGCTCACCGACGCCCGCCGCCCCGCGCGCACCGGTCCGGCCGGAGAGCCGATTCCCATGGCCGAGCAGGACCGCAGCCGCTGGGACGCCGCACTGATCGGCGAGGGCGTGGCGCTGCTCACCAGCGCCCTCAGCCAAGGGCCGCCCGGGCCCTACCAGCTGCAGGCGGCGATCGCCGCGGTCCACGACGAAGCACCGTCCGCCGCGGACACCGACTGGCCGCAGATCGTCGCCCTGTATGAACTGCTGCAAGTCTTCGGCAATCCGGTGACGGCCCTGAACTACGCCGTCGCGGTGGCCATGACCCGTGGCCCTCGCGCCGGGCTGGACCTGCTCGCGGGCCTGGCGGCCGACCAGCGGATTGTGGCCGGGCACCGGTTCCACGCCGTCCGGGCCCACCTGCTGGAGATGGCCGGGGACCACACGGCCGCCCGGGACAGCTACCTGGAAGCCGCTCGCCGCGCGGGCAGCCTGCCGCACCAGCGTTACCTGAACGCCCAGGCCACGCGCCTGAATGAAACGGACTAACAGCTGGACATGCGGAGCGAGCGCTGTGACAGATTTTCTGCCCCAATGCCCGAGCAGGCATTAACGAGGTGAGGCCGCGATGGTGGCCTCACCCCGTCTCCGGTTACAGCAGCTTGTCCAAGGTGATGGGCAGATCGCGAACGCGGGTACCCGTGGCGTTGTAGACCGCGTTGGCCACCGCGGCGCCGACGCCGGTGATGCCGATCTCGCCGATGCCGCGGGCGCCCATGGGGGCGTGCGGGTCGGGGATATCGGTCCACATCACGTCGATCTGCGGCACGTCCATATGAACGGGCACGTGGTAGTCGGACAGGCTTGGGTTCATGATGCGCCCGTTGCGCTCGTCGAACAATGTCTCCTCCATGAGCGCCAGTCCCAGGCCCATGATGATGCCGCCGCGGAACTGGCTGGCTGCCGTCTTGCCGTTGAGGATGCGCCCGCAGTCGTATGAGCCGAGGAACCGGCTGACGCGCGTCTCACCGGTGACCGCGTTGACGCGCACCTCACAGAACAGCGCGCCATAGGAGTGCATCGACCAGTTCTCCGTCTCCACCGGTGGCGGCGCGGCGGCTTCGGCGCTCACCTCGTCAAGTCCGGCGCGGCCGAGGATCTCGGCGTAGCTCTCCCAGCCGCCCCCTTCGCTCAGGTCGGCCAGGCCGCCGTCCGTCGCGCCGACGTCGTTTGGGCCGAGGCCAGCCAGTGGCGAATCGTCACCGGCCAGCTGGAGCAGTTCGGCGACTAGCTTTCGGTGGGCGGCGATCACTGAACTGCCGATGGAGGCGGTCTGCTGCGATCCGCCGGCCAGCACAGCCCCGGGATACGACGACTCGCCGTAGGCGAAGGTGACCTGCTCCAGCGGCAGGCCGAGTCGCTCGGCCGTGACCTGGGTCTGCACGGTCGCGGTGCCCATGCCCATTTCCTGGGCCCCGATCTCGACCCGGGCGTGACCGTCCCGGGTCAGGATGATCCGGGCGGCGCCACCGGGCATACGGAAGTAGGGATAGGTCGCGGCGGCGGTGCCCAGGCCGACCAGCCACTCACCGTCCCGGCGCGTCGCGGGCTTGCGGTCCCGCTGGTCCCACCCGAACCGCTCGGCTCCCGCCCGGTACGCCTCGGCCAGGTGGCGGCCGGAGAAGGGCCTGCCCGACAAGGGATCGGAGTCCGGCTCGTTGCGGAGCCGCAACTCGACCGGGTCCATACTGATCCGCTCCGCGAGCTCGTCGATCGCGCTCTCCAGGGCGAAGCTGCCGACCGACTCTCCTGGCGCCCGCATGAAGCCGTTGGCCATCATGTTCATCTCCGCCACCTGCACGCCGAGCGTGAGGGTGCCCGCCCCGTACAGGCTCATGGTGGGCAAGATGAACGGCTCGGGCAGATAGTTGTGCGCGGTCTTCACCGTCACCCCAGTGTGGATCAGTGCGTCGAAGCGCCCGTCGGCCCGGGCACCGATCGCCAGCCGCTGCTCGGTGGAGCTACGCCCTCCGACGAGCCGGTAGACGCCCCCGCGGGACAGGGCCAACCGGACCGGGCGCCCAGCGACCTTGGCCGCCGCGGCGGCGAGGATCTGGTACTGCCACAGCGATTTGCCGCCGAACCCGCCCCCCACGAACGGCGACGAGACGTGCACCTGATCCTCCGGTATCCCGAAGACCTGCCCGAGCGACCAGGCCGTTTGCCGCACTCCCTTGGGACTGTCGTGGAGGAACAGGTCCTCGCCGTCCCAGGCGAGCGTGACCGCGTGCGGCTCGATCGCGTTGTGGTTGTGCCGCGGGGTCCGGTAGGTGAGGTCGACCTGGTACGGCGCGGTGGCCAGGGCCGCCTCGGCGTCTCCGTTCTGGGCGCTGAGCGGCTCCCCGGCGAAGTTGCCGGGCTGCAGTCCGCGTGCGGTCGCCTCCAGGAAGGAAGTGACAGCCGGCTCGGGCGCGTAGGTCACCCGGATCAGCGACACGGCATGGTCGGCCTGCTCGTGTGTATCCGCGAGCACCACGGCGATCGGCTGCCCGTTCCAGTGGATCTGGTCATCCTGCATGACGGGTAGGTCGTCGCCGGCCGTTCCCTTGGGCGCCGTCAGGGCCGCCGGTGCCGGGTCCATGCGCGGCGCGTTCTCGTGCGTCATCACCAGCACGACACCCGGGGCGTCCTGCGCCGCGCTCGTGTCAAGCGCCGCGATGCGGCCCTTGGGAATCGTGCTGAAAGCCAGCGAAGCGTAAACCATGCCTTCCATCGGCACCTCTGCCGCGAACCGGGCGGCGCCCCGGACCTTGAGCGGCCCGTCGATACGCGGCACCTGCGCGCCGACCAGGCCGTGCTTTTGGCCGGCCACCGGATCGGGCAGACTACCCGGTCCCCAGCTGTCCGGCCCGAGACTAACGACGTCCCGGTCAGCAGTCATGCCTGGTCTCCCGTCAGCTCGCCGAGGACGGCGGTCATGGTCCGCGTGGCCAGCTCAACCTTGAACCGGTTGCCGCGCAGCGGCCGGGCGTCGGTCAGCTCGGCTTCGGCCGCGGCGCGGAAGCTGTCCGGCGTGGCCGGCTGGCCCCGGAGAGCTTCTTCGGCCCGCCACGCCCGCCATGGCTTGGTGGCGACACCACCGAGCGCAAGCCGAACGTCCCGGACGGTCCCGCCGTCCAGATCCAGTGCCGCCGCCACCGAGACCAAAGCGAAGGCATAGCTGGCCCGGTCGCGCACCTTGCGGTAGGCCGAGCGCGGGGCGAACCCCAGCGGCGGCAGCTCGACCGAGGTGATCAGCTCACCGGGCCGGAGCACCGTCTCGATCTCGGGATGGTCCCCGGGCAGCCGGTGCAGGTCCGTGAGCGGCACGGTGCGCTCACCGTCCACGCTGGCCAGGTGAATGACGGCGTCGAGCGCGGCCAGCGCGACGCACATATCCGACGGGTGGGTGGCCACGCAGGAGGGTGAGGTGCCCAGGATGGCGTTCGAGCGGTTGAAGCCGCCGACCGCGTCGCAGCCCTGCCCGGGATCCCGTTTGTTGCAGTGGGACCCGTCGCGGTCGTAGAAGTAGGGGCACCGGGTGCGCTGAAGCAGGTTGCCGCCGACCGTGGCCATATTGCGGATCTGGGCCGAAGCGCCGGCCACGATGGCGCGGGCCAGCACCGGGTAGCGCGTCCGCACCGCCCAGTGCTCTGCGACCGCCGTGTTGCGGGCGGCCGCGCCGATCAGCAAGCCGCCGTCCGCGCGCTCCTCCATCGCGTCCGGCAGGCCGGTGACATCGACCAGCGCGGCAGGCCGTTCGATCGTCTCGCGCATCAGGTCGACCAGGTTGGTGCCGCCCCCGAGGTACCGGGCGCCGTCGACGGCGCCCCGGCTCAGGGCGTCTGCGGTGTCGGTGGCGCGGGCATAGGTGACGGGGATCATTGCGCCGCCCCTGTGGTGGAGGTCTCCGTGGCATAGGTCTGCGTGATCGCGGCGACGATGCCGTTGTGGGCACCGCAGCGGCATAGGTTGCCGCTCATCCGCTCACGCAGCTCGTCGTGGCTGAGCTCGATCGTCTCGGCCGACAGGTCAGCGGTGACGTGGCTGGGCACGCCGCGTCTCACTTCACTGGCCATGCCGACCGCGGAGCAGATCTGCCCCGGCGTGCAGTAGCCGCACTGGAATCCGTCGTCCTCGATGAACGCCCGCTGCAGCGGGTGGAGCGCGCCGTCGGCTGCGAGCCCCTCGATCGTGGTGATCGAACGCCCGTCGTACTGAACGGCTAGGGCGAGACACGACAGGATCCGCTCACCGTCGGCCAGCACTGTGCAGGCACCGCAGGCGCCCTGATCGCATCCCTTCTTGGTGCCGTGCAGTCCCAGGTGCTCACGCAGGTAGTCGAGGAGCGAGACGCGCGGGTCGTCCGGCGGCTCCTCAGCCGAGCCGTTCATGTTGATCGCCAAAGGACCTCATCTCAGAAGCGGGTCAGTTGTTCGCGTCCTAGCATGGGCCCTCTTCCCTCTGCGAGGAGGACGGGGCAGGGTAAGCAACATCCGGCGGCGGCTACAGGCCACTTCATGAGGACTGGGTGTGATCATTCATCGTCTCAGTGAGCGACCCGACCTGCTTGACCGCATGTACGAGGTTGATCCTGGCTGGCCGGAGTTCATGGGAACTGATCCGGTGGTGAACGCCTTCTTCGGGCAAGTCGCCGGCACCTTTCCGCACTTGTGCGCCGTGGCGACGGATGCCAGCGACACGGTCGTGGCCACCGGCCGGGCCGTGGCGTTTGCTCGTGACCTGCCGGGCCGGGGCGCCCTGCCCGATGGCGGCCTGGACCGGGTGATGGTCTGGGCGTTCAGCGACCGGCTGGCCGGGCCCGCGCCAGACACCGCCTCCGCCGTGGAAATAGCGATCGGGCCGGAACATCGGGGAGGCGGCCTGTCCCACCGGATGCTGGCCGCGCTCCGTGACGCGGCCAAAGACGCCGGGCTAACCCACCTGATGGCCCCCGTGCGGCCCAACGCGAAGCACCGGTACCCGGACCTGCCGATGGCCAGGTACATCACGATGGTCCGGGAAGACGGCTTGCCCGCCGACCCGTGGCTACGAGTACACGTCCGAGCCGGAGGAAAGATCAGGCAGGTAGCGCCGGCATCAATGGTCATGGCTGGCTCGCTCTCGCAGTGGCGGGAATGGACTGGGCTGCCCTTCGACCGCACCGGGGACGTGATCGTGCCCGAAGCGCTGGTCCCCGTTGCACTGCGACGCGGACCACGATCATGCTGTCTATGTCGAGCCCAACGTCTGGGTAGAGCATGCGCTCAGCGACGCCCGACCGGCCTAAGCAGACCGCGTCGCCACCTGGGCATAGGGTTGGCGGCGTGGCGCTGCGACTTGTTCAGATTGCGATGAATGCCCGGGATGACTCCGCGGTCGGCCGGTTCTGGGCGGAGGCGCTCGGCTGGGGTATTGACAGTGAGGAACCCGGCGTGACCAACGTTGAACCCGTGGGCTTCACCTATCCCGACCCCACCGCCGTCTGCATCGACGTCCTTGCCGTCCCGGAACCCAAAACGGTGAAGAACCGCGTGCACATCGATCTCGCCACCAGCTCTGCAGCCCATCAGGCGGAGCTAGTCGCGCGCCTCCAGGATCTCGGCGCGACGCCCGCCGACGTGGGCCAGGGCGACGTCCCGTGGACGGTCCTTGCCGACCCGGAGGGCAACGAGTTCTGCGTGCTGGAGCCTCGATCGATCTACCGGGACACCGGGCCGATCGCCGCGGTGGTCGTCGACTGCGCGGATCCGCGGGCCATGGCCCGGTTCTGGGACCAGGCGATGGACTGGACCCGGCACGAGGTGACCGACGGCCATGCGGCGCTGCGCTCCGCCAAGGGTGTTGGGCCGTATCTCGAGTTCCTCCGCACGCCCGACGTGAAGACCGTGAAGAACCGTGTCCATCTCGACCTCCGGCCGTACCCCGGTGACGATCAAGCGGCGGAGGTGGTCCGGCTGCGGGCTCTCGGCGCCACCGACATCGACGTCGGCCAAGGCGACGTGCCGTGGACATGCCTCGCCGACCCGGAGGGCAACGAGTTCGATGTCCTCACCCCGCGCTGACGCGAAGCCTCTGGGCCGCCCTCCACGCGCCAGGCATTCTTTCGCCGCGCACACTGAAAACTGCGGGAATGCGCAGAGCCAGCAACGCAGCACAATGAGAGCACTGCCCTCTTGAGCTACTGGGCACTTTGAGTGAGTGAGGATGACGTGACTGTCTACGCTTACAAGATGCGCCACCAGGCGCGGTTCGGTGCCCCGACGATATCTGACCCCTGGTTTAACCTGACGGCCGGCACTCAGGATGAGCTGCACGCATTCGCTGCCAAGCTGGGTCTCCCCGGCCAGGTATTTCAGCCCGACAGCCTGATCGGGCCGCAACAGGCGCCGGTTTCCTGGGACTATACAGTGACCGAGGGCGAACGTGACCGCGCCATAGAACTTGGAGCACAAGCGATCACACACCACGAATTGGCCAGGATCGAAAGGCAGCGGGCGGCCGGGCCGGGAATCATCTAGCGGTTAACCTGACTTTTATCACCGATCCGGGGTTCGCCCGGCCGTAGGGGTGTGAACCGTGGGTTCACGGGCGGGCGGCGACGGATTTGCGCACTGAACCGATCCTGGTGGTTAATTCGCGACGCGCCGGGTGGCTTGCCTGGTGCTGGTTGTCATCCGGGTCATGATCTTGCCCGCGGTCGTCGTTGTTGTCCTTTCTGTCCCCTGGTGGCGGCTGCGGAATCGGGTATGTCATGTGCATGCAGCCTGTCCCGTGGCCAGATCCGGATCCGCAGGTCGGGGCGGCGATCGCGGGGATGTACGGGACCAGGAAGACAGAGCGGCCGCTGGCCGTGGTGATCCGTGACCGACTGGGCGAGTGGCTGGCCGATGACGATTTCGCGGCCGCGTTCGGCGTCCGGGGCAAGCCGGGGCTGCCGCCGTCGCGGCTGGCGCTGGTGACGGTCTTGCAGCGGGCGGAGAACCTGACCGACCGGGGAGCGGCTGATGCGGTCCGGTCCCGGATCGACTGGAAGTACCTGCTGGGGCTGACGCTGGATGACCCGGGGTTTGATCACTCGGTGCTGGCCGAGTTCCGGGACCGGGTCGCCGCGCACGACCTGGAGCAGGTAGCGCTGGACGTGCTGCTGGCCCGGCTGGCCGCCGAAGGCCTGGTCAAGGCGGCCGGGAAACAGCGCACCGATTCCACCCACGTGATCGCGGCGGTGGCGGCGCTGGGCCGGCTGGAACTGGCCGGGGAAAGCGTGCGGGCCGCACTGGAGGCGCTGGCGGCCGCAGACCCGGACTGGCTGGCCGGGCGGATCTGCGTGCCGGACTGGGCCCGCCGCTACGGCACCCCGATGACCTCCTGGAAGCCGCCGGCCTCGCAGGCGCGGCGCCGGGAACTGGCGATCGCCTATGCCCGGGACGGGTACGCGCTGCTGGAAGCGGTCTGGGACCGCTCCTCGCCGGGCTGGCTGCGCGAGCTGCCGGCCGTGGATGTGCTGCGCCGGGTGCTGGTGCAGAACTACACCCGGATCATCAGCGCAGACGGACGGGAGGTGATCAAGCGGCGGGAGAAGGAACCACAGGGCGACGGTCTCCCGCCCGGTCATGCCCGGATCGCCTCACCCTATGACCTCGACGCCCGGTGGGGCGCCAAGCGGGGAGCCTCCTGGCTGGGATACAAGCTGCACATCACCGAGACCTGCGATGACCCGCCGGCCTGCGACTGCGGCGGCGCCGCGCAGAGCGCGGGAGGCCGGCACGAGCACGGCCGGGGCTGCGCACAGCTGACGGCCCCGAACCTGATCACGCACGTGGCCACCACCGACGCCACCGTGACCGGCAACCAGATGACCACCGCGATCTGCGCGGACCTGGCCGCCAGGGACCTGGCCCCGGGGCAGGCCTACCTCGATTCGGGATACCTCAGCGCCGCCGTCGTGGCCACGGCCCGGGCCACCTGGGGCATCGCCCTCATCGGGCCGCTGCTGGCCGGCACCTCCCCGCAGGCCCGCGCCCAGAACGGCTACGCCCGCGCCGACTTCACCATCGACGACGACACCAAGACCGCCACCTGCCCGCAGGGCAAGACCGCCGCATCCTGGTCACCATGCACTCAGCGCGGCAAGGACACCATCGTCGCCATCTTCTCCCCCGCCGACTGCGGCCCCTGCCCCGCCCGGCCTCTTTGCACCAAAGGCAAACGCCGGCAGCTGTCCCTGCCGCCCCCCGCCCTGGCCCAGGTCCAGGCCGCCGCCCGCACCGCGCAGAACACGGCCGGGTTCCAGGCCGACTACGCCCGCCGCGCCGGCGTCGAAGGCACCATGCACCAGACCACCAGCCACGGCGCCCGCCGCGCCCGCTACCGCAGCCTGCCCAGAACCCGCCTCGACCACGCCTACATGGCCGTCGCGCTCAACCTGCTCCGCCTGCACGCCTACTGGACCGGTACCCCGCTCGACCGCCGCCGGACCAGCCATTTGGCACGTCTCGAACTCAGCCTCGCTGCATAACCCGAATTAACCACCAGGATCTGAACCGTGGCTCGCAGTGCGTTGGATGACCTGTGTTCCCACAATTGGGCGGCCTCCGGCTGGCACGCATCATTGAGCAGGCTGACAGGCATGAGCCGCTTCGGGTTCCAGGGGAGGTGCCAGAGCGCCACGCTTCTTGTACACCGTGATGTGGCTGGTGCTGTCCGCGGTGAACGGGGACTGATGCCAGTCGGCCCAGCGGTCTTCAAGGCAGAAACCGGCGAGCCGGGCCATCAGGTCGAGTTCCGAAGGCCAGACATAGCGGTAGGGGGCGGAGTGCCGGACCAGGCGTCCACCGACCGCCATCCAGTGATGTGACCAGGCGATCTGGCCGACCGGATCGTCGAACGTCTCGATCCCGACATGGTCCGGGCTGTGCGTGAAGACCCGGCTCCTGACCCCGGGCGCGACCTCCTGGAGCCGGGGCACAATCACCGACACCACGAATCGGCCGCCCGGACCCAGGTGAGCGGCCGCGTTGCCGAAGATCGCGAGCTGCTCGTCCTGGGTAGTGACGTTCATGATCGAGTTTGCCACCAGGTAGATCAGCGCGAAGCTGCCGTCGACCCGGGTCGTCGTCATGTCCCCGACGATCACGGGGACCGCATCGGCACCGGGCTTGGCGCGAAGCCGCTCGGCCATGTGCGCCGACAACTCGATCCCCGTGACGGCAACTCCCCGCGCGCTGAGCGCGAGCGCGACCCGTCCCGTGCCGACGGCGAACTCTAGAGCCGCACCGCCGCCCGCCAGCGCGGCAAGGCCCACGGCAATGGGCTCGACCACGGACGGCTCGGCTTCCCATGCGTAAACGTCGTCGTAGACGGCCGCGAGCTCCGCTTCCCACACGACTGATGCCATACTGCTCATGCTCGCCCCGGCCCTATCGCGAGGTCCAGCCGTTTTCACCGCCCCGCTGTCCCAGGGACCTTCCGGGACGCACCGGCCCTGGGCGCCGGTACCTGCGGGTACCGAGACAGGTGCTACTCACCCAATGCGGCTAGCCGCTACCACCAACCTTCGACCCGCCCTCATGCTCATCAAATGAGCGAACAGGTGTGCACTAGATTGATAAAAGTCAGGTCACACACCACGAATTGGCCAGGATCGAAAGGCAGCGGGCGGCCGGGCCGGGAATTATCTAGCGGTTAACGCTCCTCCGGCACCAAGATCGCCGTGCCATTAACGGCGGTCAACACGGAGGACGGGGCAAGTATTGATCCGATTAGAGCTGGGCCGGCCTCTGCCAGAACTCGTCCGGCAGCGCGGCCACCTCGTTCCCGGACCGTTGCAGGTCCGCGGCCCACGGCAGCATGCGCTGGAAGGTCGGCTCACCGCCGTCGGCGAGCTGCCGGATCATCGCGACGTTGCGCTCGACACGCACGATGATCGCGTCGCGGATCGCGGTTCGGTCACCGGTGTATCCGTACTCGTCCAGCAGCAGATGGAACCGCCGGTGCCGGTCGGCGGCGTCACCGAATCCGGCTAGCTCGGCGAGCTGCGCCGTCAGCAGCGGCACCCAGGTCAGCGCCGAGAACGCCAGGTCATCCTCGCGCCGGGACGGGCTGGCAGTGTCCCAGTCGACGAAGCCGACCAGGGTGCTATCAGCCCACACGGCGTTCCACGGCGACGCATCCAGATGAGCGATCAGAAGTCCCGGCTGCCACGGCCGGCCGGTGAACCAGACGGCATCTGCGGATGGCCGGAATGTCGCGGTCGCCTCGTGCAGCCTGCGCAGCCACGCACCGACCTGCCGGAGCGCGTCGTCGCAGCGCAACCAATCCGGCCAGGGCATGGTCTCGCCCATGGCCTGGCCGGGCAGGAACGTCAGGCGTTCACGACCCTGGTCATCGAAGCCGTGGGCTCGCGGGGCGCCGTCGAAGCCGATGTCTTCCAGATGCCGCAGCACCGAGTGCACAGTCGCCGTCCACGGTTGCGCGGGTCGGCGGATTTCGTCGCCGGCGCGTACGGCTCCGAAACTGCGGCCGCCGGGCAGCCGTTGTTCGGTCACCTCCCGGTTCTACCGCAATCAGACCTCCACGGCGACCGAATAATCGTCCACGTCGAAGCCGGGAAGCCGGCGTACTTCGGACTGGAACCAGGCGCCCGCCTCCGACGGAAGGCGGTCATGGATCTCCTGACTGGATGGTGCGCGCCAAGTGTGAGGCTGAATCCGTCTGCCGGGTCTTTCCTTCTAGCCGGTGATCATGACGGGGCTGCCGAGGGGGACCCGGGACAGCGCCCGCAGTGCGGCGGCGGGCACCCGGACGCAGCCGTGGCTGACCGCGTGGCCGAACACGGCCTGGTCTGGCCAGCCGTGCAGGCCGACCGTGCCGGGGCCGCCGCCGTAGGTGGTCAGGGTGTCGGAGTGCGCGCCGAGCGGGAGGATCAGCGGGCTGTAGGTCGGGTGCGGTGGCGCCAGCGAGACGAGCACGAACGTCCGCCCGGTGGGGGTGGGCGTGCCGGGGGCGCCCTCGGCCACCGTCCACGATCCCAGGCGGCGGCCGGCGGGCAGGACGGTCAGCCGGTAGGCACCCAGGTTGATCTCCACCCGGGTCCTCGCTCCACCCGGGACACGGTGCTGGCGGGACGGACCGTAATTTCGTGAGATAGACCCTCCCGTCCCCGGCGCGCGCTGGTTGACGTTAGGGCTAGCGTGGCGCCCGTGGCCTCAAACCAGGGTTTCAGCACGTTGGAACGACATCAGAGTGGGGTTTCATAAGGTTCTGACTAGTCTGAGACGCACCCATCGCGGTGCTAACGGGGCTTATGGTGCTGACGGGGCCGTCGGTGCGGTTCGGCGGTGCGGGTTAGGGCGTACCGAGCATCTGCAGGTCGATGGCGTTGGCCATGGCCTCGTAGCCGGCGTCGTTGGGGTGCAGATTGTCGCCGGAGTTGTAGGCCGGATTCAGCCGGAGCGGGTCACCGGGATCGGCCATCACCGCGTCGAAATCGATCACGCCATCAAAGGCGCCGCTGGTGCGGATCCAGGTGTTCACCGCCTCGCGCTCGGCCTCCCCCGCCAGGGAGTAGTAGCCCGAGCCCTGGTACGGCAGTATGGTCCCGCCGTAGATCTTCAGACCACGGGCGTGTGCCATCGCGATCAGCCGCCGGTACCCCGCGATGAGCTGAGCCGCGCTGACGCCAACGCCGTGGCTGAACCCGAGGTCGTTGATGCCCTCCAGCACGATGATGTCGCGCACGCCGGGCACGTCGAGGGCATCCCGCTCGAACCGCGCCTCGGCACTGACCCCGAACTCCGGCGAGCTGACCAGCACGCGGTTGCCGCTGATTCCCTCGTCGGCCACGGCCAGCAGGGGACCGCCGACCTGCGCGTCCAGCCGCCGGGCCAGGGTGTTCGGCCAGCGGGAGTTGGTGCCCACCGAGGTCTGGAAGCCATCGGTGATCGAGTCGCCGAACGCCACCACCGTCCCGGCCGCGGTCGGCGACCGCACGACCAGGCCGCTGAGGTAATACCAGGAGGAGTCGGGGATGACGAACGAGCGGCCGCTGACGTCGGCCGCGTGGTCGCCGCGGGCCGATATCCAGGTGATCTGCTGGGCGTCGGAGTGGAACGTGGCCGGGCCGGTCCAGCCGGGCAGGTAGATGCTCACCGTCAGCTCCTGCTGCGCCTCGACGGGCATGGCCACCGGGTCGCTGAGCAGCTGCGCCCCCGCCGGGATCCGCACCGAGGCGCGGCCGCCGAAGGTCACCGGGTACACCGGGCCGGCCAGCGCCCCGCGGGGGCCTTCCACCGCCACGGTCACGCGGCCGACCCGCAGCGGTACGCGGCCGAAGGCATTGGTCAGCTCGAGCCGGATCTGGTCACCGCCGACGCTGGGATAGATGACGTTGCGGACCGTCTGGTCATCGAAGCCGGCCGAGAACCCCCAGCCTGGGATGGCCGCCTGCGGGCTGGCGCCCCAGCTGGTCACCCAGGTGCCGGCCGGGCCGGGCACGCGCAGCGCCGCGGTGGTGACCGTCCCGGGCCTGGCCGCCGGGACAAGGGCGAACGCCAGCGCCAGGACCGCGAGGGCGGCGGCTGCCCATAGGCCGAGGCGATATCGCCGCCCGTTCGGGCCGCTAGACCACCCGGCTTCGTCCACTGCGCTCTACAGCCCGGCGGCGGTGCGCCGCGCGGCCGCCTGGTCCGGGTGGCCCTCGGTCACCGGCCTCGAGGTGAACAGGTATCCCTCGTCCGTGCTGCTCATTGCGTTCCCCCTTCTGATCCGGCCAGTTCGGCCCGGATCAGCTCGGCCCCGGCCACCATGGCGCGCAGTTTGCGCCGCGCGACCTCGGGGGCAAGATGCCGCAGCCCGCAGTCCGGATTGATCATCAGGCGGCTAGCCGGCACGTAGTCCAGCGCCCGCCGGATGCGGGACGCCACCAGCTCGACCGACTCGACCTCGGCGCTCTTGACGTCGATCACGCCCAGGCCCAGCCACCGGTCCCAGCTGTACTGCCGGATCAGCCGCAGGTCATCCAGGCCCTTTCTGGCGAACTCCAGCACGATCTGGTCGACCCGCGCGGCCTTGACCGCGGGGAACAGGAAGTCGTAGTGGCCCTCCCAGGAGGGCCGCGCGTAGCGGTTGCCGTAGCAGACGTGCAGCGCCCAGGTGACCGGCACGCCGGAGATCACGGTGTTGACCGCCTCGACCGCGAGCTCGACCTGCTCCGGGTAGCCAGCCAGGAACGGCTCGTCGATCTGCAGGAAGTCCGCGCCGGCCGCGGCCAGCTCGCGGGCCTCGGCGTTCAGCCGGCGGGCCAGGGCCTGGACCAGCTCGCCTGGTTCGGCATAGGCGGCGTCCCGGATCCGGCGGGACAGCGAGAACGGGCCGGTGAAGGAGAACTTGACCGGCCGCTGGGTCGCCATCCTGGTGAACCGGTAGTCCTCGGCCAGGCCGAGGCCCGGGCCGGCCGGGCCCTCGGGCAGCTCGGGCAGCGGCCGGGTGACCTCGGCGTCGTAGTAGTCGAAATAGTCGGTCTTGGCCCGCTGCGGGATGTTGACCCCCGGAATCCGGGCCAGGAAGTAGTCGACGTCGTTGTCGCGGCGCAGCTCGCCGTCGGACACGATGTCGATGCCGGCCAGCTCCTGATCCTTGACCGCGGCCTTGATCGCGACGTCGTGGATCTCGGTGAGATGCTGCGCGCTGATCCGGCGCTGGTAGTACTCGGTCTTGAGCCGCTCCAGCCACTCCGGCACGGAGTAGGACCCCACCACGGTCGTCGGCAGCAGGACCATATTAAGTCCCGCGCCTGCGCGGTCAGCGTGACGATGTTCGAGCCGGGGCGCTGGCGGAACGGCGCGAACTGGACGCCGAACCCGCGCCGGCTCGCAACCAGCTGGAGCAGCGGGCCGTTCACCCAGTTGACGACCGAGCCGTCGTACTTGCCCGGCCCGTAGAACCCCGTCCGGTACTGCGGGCTGCCGGTCAGGAACAGGTCGTGGCACTGCACCCGGCCGAACGGGTGCAGCAGGGGCAGCGTGCCCGTGAAGCTGGCCACCGCGCCGTTGCTGACGTGCATCCGGACGTCACCCTCGGCCTCCAGCAGCGGCCGCAGGATCTCGCCGGTCAGGTCCGGGGTGACCTGGTAACTGTCCAGGCCCTGGAGCGGGACGTAGCGTTCCCGCAGCCGGAGCGCGGCCCAGATAGCCTGCCAGAACGCGACCGCCTGGCCGGGATCGGCGAAGTGATGCGGGGCGGACTCGCTGAGCAGCTCGGGCCCGATCCGCAGCAGCCGGTCGGCGAGCGGCAGCAGATCCGCCCGGCCGAGCTGGCACTGCCCGGCGATGGCCTCGGCGTCCTCGTGGCTCAGGAAAGCCTGGGTCTCGACTAGGTAGATGCGGCCGCCGATCGAGGCCAGCTCGTCGGTGGGCAGGTTGTCATACACATTGGAGATGTAGACGCAGAACGCCTTGCCGCTCAGGAAGCCGAGCGTGAAAGACGGCCGGGTGGCCTCCACGACCAGCGCGCTGACCCTGGTGCCATGGTGGGCCACGGCCTGGCGGGCCCGCTCGAGCACGTGCGGGGAGTAGTCCCCCATCAGGTAGCGCAGCCGGTGGTAGTACTCGCGCCCGTGCCTGCGGTCGAGCTGCACGAACTCATCCAGCCAGGTTTTGGCCTGGCTGCCGTTGCCGACGCCGAGCTCGAGGATGTACAGCTCCTCGGGCAGTGCGCGGCGGGCGTCCAGGTCGTCCCAGATCCGGAACAGCTCCAGGATCAGCTCCCGGGCCGCCTCGGTGTTGCGCGCGTCGCTCTCCCCGCCGGGCAGGGACTGCTCGTACTCACGCCCGGTGGCCTGCTCCCACTGCGTGAGCGCCTGCCAGTAAAGCGCGTTGAATCGCCACAGGCAGCTGTCCCGGCCGCTCCCCCACGGCTCCAGGGTCAGGCCGCCCTGGGGCCCGGTATCGGTACCGGGCTCCAGGGCCTGTTTGACCGCCTCGGTCAGGTCCTCCGCCGCGAAGCCGGCGCAGCGGCGCAAATCAAAGGCGATCTCGGCGTCACTGTCCGCGATGGGGCGGCTGACCACGGCGTCGCGGAAGTTCTGCTTGTACTGGATCCAGTCGCAGACCACGCGCAGCCGTGAGAGTTCGGCGGGCGAGGCGCAGACCGCCTCCATGATGGGGCCAAGCGCCGACCGGGCCGCCGCGGACTCGCGCAGCTTGCGCACCGGGCGCAGGTCAACGTACATGGCCGGCCTGGCTGGCGGCGGCAGGGCTGGCGGCGGCAGGGCTGACGGTGGTCAGGCCCGCCTCGGCAAGCAGGCCAGGGATGGCCTGCTCGTGCCCGGCGGCCAGCAGGTGGACCCCGGCCACGCCGGGGATCTCGCGCAGCTGCCGGACGATCTCGGCGGCGAGCCGGACGCTCTCGGCCGCGATATCGGCGGCCGCGTGCAGCCTGCGGTAAACGTCCTCGGGTATGTCCACGCCGGGCAGCTTGTCCCGGATGAAGTCCAGCGCTCCCCGGGAACGGAACACGCCGACGCCGGCCAGGACGTAGCACTGCTCGTGCAGTCCGAGGTCGCGGACTTCCGTCATCCAGCTGGCAAAGGCGGGCACGTCGAAGACGAACTGGGTCTGCACGAACTGCGCGCCGGCCGCCACCTTCTGGCCGAGCCGCTGCGCCGGGTGGGAGCCTGGTGCGCTGAACGGATTCTCCACCGCGCCCAGGAAGCAATCCGGCGCCGGGTCCAGTCGGCGCCCGGACAGCAGCAGGCCGTCGTCCCGCATCGCCCGCAGCGCCTCGAGCAGCTCGAAGCTGTTCAGGTCGAACACGGGCTTGGCCGTGGGGTGGTCGCCGGAGGAGGGGTGATCGCCGGTCATGACCAGTACGTTGCGGACGCCGAGCGCGGTCGCGCCGAGCAGGTCGGACTGCAGCGCGATGCGGTTGCGGTCCCGGCAGGTCATCTGCATGATCGGCTCGAGCCCGGCCGCGGCGACGGCGAGGCTGCCGGCCCAGCTGGCCATGCGCACGTTCGAGCCCTGGTTGTCGGTGACGTTGACCGCGTCGACCCAGTCCCGCAGCAGGGCCGCTGCCTCGGCCAGGGCACCGGTGGCCGCCCCGCGCGGCGGGCTGAGCTCCGCGGTCACCGCGAAGCGCCCCGAGCCCAGCCGTTCACGTAGCGTCATGGGCCCACCCTTCGCCGGCTGCACCCCACGATGCCCATGGTGCCCATTCGTCCCGAGCTGATAAACGCCGGCCCCGCCGCAAGGCCGGGGCCGTCAGTCGCCCCAGACGTCGCGGGCGGTCTCGACGATCAGCCGGAGCTTGGCGACCTCCTCCTCATACGTCAGCGCGTTGCCCTCCACCGTGGAGGAGAAACCGCACTGCCCCGACAGGCAGATCTGCTCCAGCGGCACGTACTTCGCCGCCTCATCGATCCGCCGCTTGAGATCGTCCTTGGACTCCAGTTCCGGGCGCTTGGTGGTGACCAGGCCGAGGACGACCATCTTGCCCTCGGGCACGAACCGCAGCGGCTCGAACCCGCCCGACCGCTCATCGTCGTACTCGCAGAAGAACCCGTCCACGTCCAGCTGGGAGAACAGCGCCTCGGCCACGAAGTCGTACCCGCCCGCCGCCGCCCACGAGGACCGGAAGTTCCCCCGGCACATGTGGGTGGTGATCGCCATTCCTTCGGGCTTGTCTTTCACCGCGGCGTTGATCTGCTTGATGTACCGCAGGTGCAGGTGCTCGGCGTCCTCGCCCCGCTCCGCGATCTCGGCCCGCTGGGCCGGGTCGTTCAGGTACGCCAGCGAGGTGTCATCGAACTGCAGGTAGCTGCAGCCCAGGGCGGCCACGCGCCTGACCTCCTCGGCGTACGCCGCGGCCAGATCCGACCAGAACTCCTCGATGTCCGGGTACACCGACTCATCCACCGAGGCGGGGCCGCCGCGGTAGTGCACCATGTTCGGCGAGGGGACGGTGAGCTTGGGCACGGCCGAGCTCACGTGGTCGCGGGTGAAGGTGAAGGCATCGCCGAAGATCGTGTCGTTGATCTGGATCTTCCCGTCCACCCGGATCGAGGCCGGGGTGAACTCGATCTCGCCGGAGGCGTTGCGGAACTTCACCGCCAGGTTCCCCGGCGCCTTGGATATCCCGCCCAGCGCGTAGATGAAGTCCATGTGCCAGGACGCCCGGCGGAACTCCCCGTCGGTGGCCGACTGCAGGCCCACCTCCTCCTGCATCGCGATGGCGCGGATGATCTCCTCGTCCTCGACCGCCCGGAGGTCATCCGCGGTGATCTTCCCAGCGGCGAAGTCGTCGCGGGCCTGGAGCAGCCGGGGCGGGCGCAGCAGGCTGCCGACGTGGTCGGCCCGGAACGGGGGGCTGGTTCGGCGGGACATCAGCCATCCACCTTTCTGTGGAGTTTCCGCTCTACATGGATGCTCCAGACTAGACCGCGCCTCACCAGTCCAGGGCAGGGCGGTGCAGCGCCAGGACCTGTTCGTGGGTCTCCCGCTCGGCGGCCAGCCGGGCCTGGCCGTCGCGGCAGAACACGATCGGCGGCCGCAGCGCGCCGTTGTAGTTGTTGGCCATGGTGTAGGTGTACGCGCCGGTCACCGGCATGGCGATCAGGTCGCCGACCTCGGCGCCGGGCAGCGGCAGCCGGGACACCAGCAGGTCACCCGACTCGCACTGGCGTCCCACCAGCTCGACCAGCTCGTCCGGTTCGGCGGTCAGCCGGGTCGCGATGGCGGCGGTGAAGGGCTGGCCGGTCAGGGCGGCGTCCAGGTTGTCGGCCATGCCGCCGTCCACCGCGACGAACGTGCGGCCGGTGCGCTTGACCGTGGTCACCCGGTACAGGGTCAGGCAGGACCCGGCGACCAGGGAGCGGCCGGGCTCGATGACCAGCCGGGCCCCGGGCGGCAGGCAGGCCAGCGCGGCCGCGGCGATGGTGTCCAGGTACTCCTCGACCGTGGGGGCCTGCTCGTCCAGCGTGTACTGGACGCCGAGGCCGCCGCCGATGTCGTAGACGTCGAACGTGCCGAGCGCGGCGACCGCCTCGACGGCCCGGGCGAACGGCTCGGTGTCCAGGATCTGCGAGCCGATGTGCAGGTGCAGGCCGTCCAGCCGGAGCAGGTCGCTGGCCCGGATCCGGTCGATGGCCGTGCGGGCCTGATCCAGGGGCAGCCCGAACTTGGAGTCCTCGCCGACGGTGGACTGGGATTCGTGCGTCTGCGGCGAGATCCCCGGGATGACCCGGACCAGTACCCGCTGCGGACGGGTGGCCAGCTGCTCCAGCCGGTCGATGTCGTCGAAGTTGTCGACCACCACGGTGCCCACGCCGGCCTCCAGGGCCATCGTCACCTCGGCGGTGGTCTTGGCGTTGCCGTGCAGGTAGATGCGGCCCGGCGCGACTCCGGCGGCCAGCGCCATGACCAGCTCGCCGGCCCCGGCCACGTCGATGCTCAGGCCCTCGGCGGCGAACAGCCGGTACGCGGCCAGGCACGGGAAGGACTTGGAGGCAAACACCACCTCGGAGTCCGGGAACCGGCCCGCGAGCCCGTCCCGCATCCGGCGGGCCTGATGGCGCATCCCGGCCTCGTCCACGATATAGGCGGGGGTACCGAACATCGCGGCCAGCTCCCTGACCCCGACGCCGCCGACGACGAGCTCGCCGTCGGGCAGCACCGAACTGTTCTCTCCGAACAGAGCCAGCAGGTCACGTTTGGCGGGATTGGGCACATCGGCGGACATGTTCACGCACCTTAGCCGAATGTGAACTGCCGGGCCGCCCGCGCCGTTATTACAGACAGAAGCTGGTGGGGCGGACATGGACAGTACGCGGGAATGCGCCGGGATCAGGTCCCAGCTCGGCGTCTACGTCATCGGGGCGATCTCCCCGGAGGATCGGGCGGTCGTCGTGCGGCATCTGGCCGCCTGCGAGCCGTGCCGGGAAGAGCTGGCCGGCCTGGCCGCGCTGCCGGGTCTGCTGAGACGGCCGTCGGCCCGGGATGCCGCCCAGCCGCCTGAGGGGGCCGGACCTGGGG
>JBAPYC010000093.1:0-4077 GCA_049284535.1 Streptosporangiaceae bacterium | reverse complement strand
GCCCTGCGCTGCGAGGTGAGCGACGACGGCGGAGCCGGCGCCAGCGGCGCGGACCCCGGGCCGCCGGGCCCCGCCGCGTGGCCGGTGGAGTTCGGCCACGGCCTGTGGCTCATCAGCCAGGTCACCGACCAGGCCAGCCTGGATTCCGGCCCGCTGGGCACGGTTGCGGTCGTGAGCTTCACCCTGGAGCCGCCGGAACCGCTGGTGCCGTTCGGCCTAGGCCGACATACGCAGGACGGCTGTGCCGTCGTGAGCGTGACCGGTCAGCTCGATTTGGGTTCGGCCGGCCGGCTGACCACGATGATCGCGGACCTGATGGCCGCGGAGCCGGTGACCACGGGCGGCGGCCTGCGCCTAGTCCTGGACCTGGCCGGCCTCACCATATGGGACGCCGCCGGGCTGGCGGCCCTGCTCACCGCCCAGGGGTGGATCGACGCCGATCCGGCCGCCGCCATGATCCTGGCCGGGCTCCCCGCTCACCTGGCCGAGCGCCTGCGCGGCGCCGGGCTGGCGAGCCGGTTTACCCTGGCCCGGGCGACGCGTGACGCGATGGACATGTTCGCGCCGCCGGCGTTACCTCCGGGGGTGAGCTGGTTATGCTGAGTTCATGGGCGTGCTGAAGGCATCGGCGGCCGCCGGTGAATCCGGGCCCGTCGTGACGCTGTCGGGCGAGGCGGACTGGTCGTCGGCCGGGCAGCTGAGCGAGCTGATGAACGCCCAGCTGTCGGGCGGGGCCCGGCAGGTGCGGGTGGACGTGTCTGGTCTGCGCTTCGCGGATTCCGCCTCGGTCCGCGTGCTGGCCCTGACCGGCCGGGCGCTCAAGCAGCGCGGCGGCAAGCTGATCCTGCTGCGCCCCCAGCCCGCGGTGGCCCGGGTGCTGGAGCTGATGGGCGCGGACCAGCTCCTGGTCGTGCAGGGCGGCAGCGGGACTCCGTCCTTGGAACACAGCCTCCCGGAACACACTCCCCCGGAGCGAAGCCCATCGGGAAGCGGTCCATCAGGAAGCGCCTGAGCCCTCTGGCCGGGGCGGCAGCCAGGGCAGCCGGTCGGCGGCGGCGACCACGGCGACCACGGCGCCCGCGCAGGCGCTCAGGGCCAGTCTTGGCACGGAACCGGACGCCAGGGCGAGCAGCGCGAGCACGACCACCCCGGCCAGGCGGCTCCAGGGCACATGGCCCCATACCACCCGCTTGAACGCGGCGTGCCCGGCCAGGAACAGGGCGGGACCACCGAGGATCATCCAGACGGCGGGGTGGCTGGCTACCGCGCCCGGATCGGACAGCACCATGTCATCGGCCGCCGCGGCCACGATGATGCCGGCCACCATGACCGGATGGATCAGGTGGTAGGCCGAACGGCCGAGCCGACCCGGATCCTGTGAACGGGCGATCAGCTGCGCCGCGGCCTCGGCGCTGCGGTCGAAATACAGCCACCACAGGGCGACCGAGCCGCCGAACGCGACGACGAAGGCGGTGACGCTCGAGGCGGTCACCTTCTGCCCGGACAAGGTGGCGCCGATGATGACGACCGACTCGCCCAGGGCGATGAGGATGAAGGCCTGGCAGCGCTCGGCGAAGTGGCCGCCCTCGATGGTCCAGTCCGAGGTACGGGACCGGCCGAGCCCAGGGGTGGCGAAACCCGCCATACCCCCGAGCAGGTCGACGCAGACCGAGCCCAGCCAGAGCAGGACCCGGGCGTTGCCGTGAGCCACGCCGCCCGCGACAGCCAGTGCGCTGCTGATCAGGCACCAGGCCCCGATGCGCAGGAAGTTCCGCTGCAGCGGGTGGCCGCGCAGCGCGATCACCATGAACGCGGTCCGGCCGAGCTGCTGGATCGCGTAGGCGGCGGCCACCCACAAGCCCAGGTCCTCGAAGGCGCGCGGCAGCGAGGCCGACATGGCCAGGCTGATCAGCATCAGCACCACGAGCAGCAGCCGGACTGCCATCTGGTCGGGGTCCAGCCAGTTGGTCACCCAGGTGGTGTAGGCCCAGACCAGCCAGACCATGACCAGCAGCAGCCCGGCTTGCAGCGCGCCGCGCAGGTTCGCGTCCCGGAGCAGGTAGTGCGACAGCTGGGTGACAGCGAACACGTACACCAGGTCGAAGAACAGCTCGATGTTCGTGACCCGCTGCACCCCGGACCTGTCCCGCAGCAGCCGCGGGATCCGCGGCCGGCTCGCCTCCGGCGTGTCCGCCTCGGCCAGGTCGCTCACATCCAGGTCACCAGGCGTAGTGCTCGGGCGCGGGCCGGTAGCCAGGGAACAGGTCGTCGAGCCGCTTGAGGACCTCGTCGTCGAGCCGCAGCGTCACCGCACGCTGGGCGTCGTCGAGCTGGCCCAGGGTGCGCGGGCCGATGATGGGCCCGGTGACGCCTTCCTGGTGCAGCAGCCAGGCCAGGGCCACGTTGGCCGGCTCCTCGCCGAGATCGTCGCACAGGTCCTCGTAGGCCGCGATCTGGTCGTGATGCTCTTCCACAGCCTGCTTGGCCCGGCCGGAGACGCGGCGGCGGCCCTCGCGCTCCTTCTTCAGCACACCGCCGAGCAGGCCACCCTCAAGCGGCGACCACGGGATCACCCCGACGCCGTACTCGATCGCCGCGGGCAGCACCTCCAGCTCGACCATCCGGCTGAACAGGTTGTACAGCGACTGCTCGCTGACCAGGCCGAAGAAGTCGCGAGCGGCGGCCGCGTCGTTGGCCTGGGCGATGTGCCAGCCGGCGAAGTTGGACGAGCCGACATACAAGATCTTGCCCTGGGCGACCAGCACCTCCATCGCCTGCCAGATCTCGTCCCAGGGGGTGTCCCGGTCGACGTGGTGCATCTGGTACAGGTCGATGTAGTCGGTACCCAGCCGGCGCAGGGATGCGTCGCAGGCCCGGCGGATGTTCAGCGCGGACAGCTTGCCCTCGTTGGGCCAGTCGCCCATCGCGCCGTAGAGCTTGGTGGCGAGCACGGTCCGCTCGCGGCGGTCGCCGCCGCCCGCGAACCACTCGCCGATGATCTCCTCGGTCCAGCCCGCGTGGGCCTCGTCACCTTCGGCGAGCTGCCCGGGCGGGCTCATGCGCCCGCCGTAGCGGTTGGCGGTGTCGAAGAAGTTGATGCCGAGCTCGTGCGCGTGATCCATGATCGCGTGTGCTTCGGCAGGCGGGGTCAGCGGCCCGAAGTTCATGGTGCCAAGGCACAGGCGGCTCACGCTCAGGCCGGAACGGCCTAGGTGTTTGTAGTCCATGTCCCTAGCTTTTCACGGCGCCGTCACGGCCCGGGGGCTGGCTTCTCCCCCGGTGCGTGGCCACCCGCTCCCGGGTCCCGCAGGCGGTACAGCAGTACCGGCGTGGCGCGCCGCGGCCGGTGTTGACGAACGGCTTGCCGCAGGCCCGCGCCTGGCACAGCCCGGCCGGCGGTTCCTGGCGTTCGGCCAGCAGCACCCCCAGGGCCAGAGCCGAGGAGGTGAGGAACCACTCGGCCCAGGGTGCGTCGTCGCTGCTGTCGACGTGCAGGTGCCAGCCGTGCTCCCCGCCATGGGTGGTCAGCCGGGGCGGGGAGGCGCGCGCCGCCAGCAGGGTGCTGATCCGCTCGGCAGCGGCCTCGATGCCCGGGGCCTCGAATACGTCACGCAGTTCGAGCGCGGCCTGGCGGAGCGCTTCCAGGTCGGCCGCGGAGAGATCGAGCGGGCCGGTTTCGCCGTAGGCCCGCAGCACGGCGATCAGCCGCGCCCGCTCGCCGGGTGGATCCGGTTCGGCCCGGCGGGCTGCCTCGTCCCGGCTGCCCGGGCGGGGCACCAGGATGTCGATGATGTCCGCGGCCCGCTGGGCCGCGTCGTGGGCGCTCCCGCTGAACGGAGGCTGATGACCAGGCACGAAAGACAGTGTAACGTAAAACTATGAAAAAGCGTTACCAAGCGGCTGGAGCGCCGCTGCCGCGAGGCGTCTGGCGGTACCTGGCCGGGGCCGCGGCCGCCCGGGCCGGGGACGAGATGTCCGGGCCGGCTCTGCTGCTGCTCGGCTTCGCCGTGACCGGACGCCCAGAGACCGGTTCCGGGCTGCTGGCCAGCCTGACCGTCGCGGGGGCGGCGGGCGGGC
>JBAPYC010000092.1:0-6182 GCA_049284535.1 Streptosporangiaceae bacterium | reverse complement strand
CACCCGGTCATCTTGACCGCGCGCTGCGACGAGGCGGAGCGGTGCGCCGCGATCGGCGAGACCGGCCAAGCCGCCAGGCTGCTCGCGCCGGTGCTCGACCGGACGCCGCTGGCGCACGGGCACCCGGCCCTGGGCGAGGCTCATCCGCTGCTGGCCCGGGCACGCGCCCTGGCCGAGCGGCTGGGCGTCACGGTCCCGGCCGCGGTGCCTGGCCTGGATGAGGCATCCCTGGACATCGACGCCTGACCTTGCGCGCCAGCCGGGCGCCCTCGTCCGGACCGAACGAGCTGGCGGGAGCCGGTCCAGTCAGGTGTCACGGCCACCCTCGGGCGCCTGCGTGACATAGGCCGCCGCCTGAAGAACGAATTGGTCGAGATCGCTGAGGTCAGCCAGCCTCTGAATGACGACCGTTGTCCGCGGGCGGACCCCAGCCTTCGGCCGCGCAGATGTGCTGCGCGGCATCGACGGATGCTTCGATCGCTGTGACGAACGTGTACTTCACGCCACGCAGCCAGATTGGATCGCGGCGCCGCACCTCGTCGGCGTCAGCCTCCCGTTTGAGCACGGTTATGTCTTCGGTCATGCCGCGGAGCAGTCGCAGGACACGGGCCTCATCGACCACGTTTCTCACCGCCGGCGGTGACGCTGGCGGCGAACTCGCGATGGGAACGTGTGATCCGCGGCAGCTCGTCGAAGTAGATCTTTCTGGTTGTGGCCTGCCACCGGACCCTGGCGGCCGGATCGGCATCGAAGAGAAGCTCGCCGCCGACCGCGACCCGGCCTGCCAGCTCTAGCGGAGCACGGTCCAGGACGAGGAGGTCTACTCCGGGTGGAAGCAAGACCTCGAAGGACTGCGGGGCATCGCCGCCGAAATATGCGGCCACGTCGACGTCAGACTCCGGGCGATGCGTTCGGGCGGCGCGGCTCCCGTAGAGGAAGGCGAAGCGCGCCCCGGCCCGCTGGAGAACCGCCGCTGATTCCGCGATTGCCGCGGCCGCCGCTGCCTCGTCCATATGGTCAGTTTCGCAGACCGGACCGGTCGCGCCGGGGAGGCGGGGCAGTCAGGCAAACTGTTATGACCGCGACGCCTGGCTAATCATCGCCGCGCATCAGGGCCTCGTATTCGGCGAAGGGCCCGAGGCCGGCCGCGGCCCGGCGCTCGTCCAGGTGCTGCAGGTTGGCGGCGGAGGCTCCGCCGGCGGTCCGGTGCGCCTTCAGGGGATCCGGATGTCGCGGTGCTCGCGGGCGAACTGGCGTTCCGCGTCGGTCAGGCTGGCCGCGCGGACCGGGACGACCAGGCTCCAGTGGCCGCCGACCGGGCAGCGCTGGAACCGGGCCACCAGCAGGTCGATCTCCTTGAGCTTGACGCCGGGAATCCAGATGGTGGTGAACAGGTGACCCTGGCGGCAGCGCACAACCGTGCTGAAGCCCAGGTTGTAGCCGAGACGGCGGGCGGCCAGCGTGAACCCTGTGATGGCTGCGGCCACGATCAGGACCGTTCGGACGGCGCGCCCCGGCATGCGGTCATTATGTCACCGCGTTACGGACAGATGGCGTGGCCGCAGTGGCCGGAGATCAGCGGGCCGGGTCGCGGGGGCGCTGCTGCTCCTTGATCCGCGTGATCAGGGTGACGATGAGGACCAGCAGGCCAGTGAAGTAGATCGCGACCGCTGGCAGGACGAAACCGGCCGCCGTGAGCACTCCCCCGGCCCCCAGGCAGACTGGCTCCCAGCGGGTGCGGACCGTGCGGGCCAGCGCCAGGAGCTGGATGACCATGAGCAGCGCTCCGGTCCGGAGCCACCAGTGGGCCTGCGACCGGGAGTAGGCGCGCCCGGCGGATCTGGCCAGCGGTGTCACGTTGGCGTTCCACACGACGGCGTTCCGGCGGCGGCGGGGCCGCAATGTCATGGCATCTTCCCTGGGCATCCGGCATGGCCCGATTCGTTCGGGCCTGACTACCACGATAAGCAACCAAAGCAAGACGCGGGAGGGGCTCGGGCCCGCTTCTTCGGTTCGCCGGCTCCTCCGGCCTGTACGGTGACGACCGGCGGCGGCCCACCGCCTCGGTCAACCTGATCACCGTGCACGACGGCTTCACGTTGCACGACCTGGTGTCCTACGACGGCAAGCACAACGAGGCCAACGGGGAAAACAACCGGGACGGGGCCAGCGACAACCGCTCCTGGAACTCCGGCGCCGAGGGCCCGGCCACCGATCCGGACATCCTGGCGCTGCGCGCCCAGCGGTCCCGGGCCATGCTGGCCACGCTGCTGCTCTCGTTCGGCGTGCCCTTGATCTTGGGCGGGGATGAGATGGGCCGGACCCAGCAGGGCAACAACAACGCATACTGCCAGGACACGGTTCCTGACCGGCATCGAGGCGGCCGAACTCGGCTGGTTCACCCCGGCCGGGACGCCGATGACCGACGAGAACTGGAACGACGGCAACGCGCTCGCGCTCGGTGTCTACCTGGACGGCTCGGACGCGCCGGACACCGCGGCCGACGGCAGCCTGCTGTACGACGATGACTTCCTGGTCCTGGTGAACGGGTGGTGGGAGCCGCTCGACTTCACCATCGGCGACTGCCGTCCCGGCCTGCCCCCGCCCGGCCTGTCCTGGACGACGGTGATCGACACCTTCACGGTGGGGCCGCGTTCAGTTCAGGTCCTGCGCGCCCCGCGGGCCGGCTGGGCCCGGTCCTGAGATGCACTCTGGCGGCCCGGCGCCTGGGTCCTAGCTGGCGCGAGCCGGGAAGGCGCTGGCGTGGGCCTGCGCCCACTGCCGGAAGGTCCGCGGCGCGCGGCCGGTGAGGTCGTGCACGTCCGGCTGGACCTGGGACTCGTCCAGGTGGCCTGCGACGTAGAAGTCGAAAAACGCGTCCACGTACTCGGCGGGCATGCTGTTGCTCATCTCGGCGCGCGCCTCGTCATCTGGCTGGGCTTCGAAGGTCAGGTCCCGGCCCAGGACCTCGCCGAGGATGGCCAGCCGGTCCGCGGGACGCAGCGGCTCCGGGCCGGACACCGTGTACGTCTTTCCGTCGTGCTGACCGGAGGTGAGCGCGGTCGCGGCCACCGCGGCGATGTCGTAGGGATCGATCATGGCCACCGGCACGCCGGCGAACGCGGCGCGCACCACGTCCCCGGCCTTCAGCTGGGGTATCCACTGCAGCGTGTTGGACATGAAGCCGAACGACCGCACGATCGTCCAGGCCAGCCCCGATTCCCGGACCGCTGTCTCGGACTCGGACATATACCGGGTGATGGCGTTGCTCATGTCGCCGCTGGCCGCCGAGCTGCCGGACAGCAGCACTACCTGGCGCACGCCATCGCGGCGGGCCTCGGCCAGGGTGGCGGTCAGGTCCTGGTAGCCCGGATAGAGGAAGATCCCGCTGGTCCCGGTCAGGGGGGCGCGCATGCTCTCCGGCTTGTTCAGGTCACCAGTGACCTGCTCGGCCCCCGCGGGCAGCTCAACCGGATCATCCGTCCTGGTCAGGGCCCGGACGCGCTGACCGCTGGCCACCAGCGCGCGCATCACCTCAGCGCCGACGTTGCCGGTCGCCCCCGTTACCAGGATCATCAGGTTTTCCTCCCGCGGTCGCGCTATCGCTATGTTAGGGATCGTTCCCTAACATGGTTACGGTACGGGTGCAAACAGGACCGCGCAAGCTGACGTACAGGACGGGCGGATGTGCGGGACGGCGGATGTGAGGGACGGATGGCACGCAGTTCGGCACAGACCCGGGAGCACGTGCTCGCGGTGGCGAACGACCTGTTCTACTGGCACGGGATCAGGGCCACCGGCGTGGACCGGGTGGCGGCCGAGGCCGGGGTGGCCCCGACCACCCTGTACCGCCTGTTCGCCTCCAAGGACGACCTGATCGCCGCGTACATCGAGCGGGCCGGCCGGCTCTACCGTGAGTGGTTCGACGCGGCGGCGGCCGCGGGCGGCCCGGATCCGCGGGAGCAGATCCTGGCCGTGTTCGGCGCACTCGGCGAGCAGGTCCAGCCGCAGCGCTGCCGGGGCTGCCCGTTCCTGATGGCGCTGGCGGAGTTTCCCGATCCGCGGCACCCGGCGCACCGCGCCGCCGTCACCACCAAGACCTGGGTCCGGGACCGGTTCGGCCAGCTGACGGTCCAGCTGGCGGGCGCGATGGCCGCCGCGGGGCCGGCCAGGGCGGGAGCGGCCGCTGGCCCGGAACTGCTAGCCGATCAGTTGTCTGTCGTCATGGAAGGCGTGTATGCCTCGGCGCAGGCCCTGAGTGCCCGCGGGCCGGCCAGGCATGCGCGGGTGCTGGCCGAGTCGCTGCTGAACGCGACCTGATGGCTGAGGTGGGCGGTGACCTGAGCGGCCGTGCCCCTGGCCGCCGTGTGCCCGGCCGCCAGATGGTGGTCCAGCCGGGGCGCGGCCGCGACCATCATCACGACGGCGACCATGAGCACGAGCAGGCCGACGGCGGCGGTCAGGTACGTCCCCCTTGCGCGCTCCTGGCTGACGATGGCTGCCATCGTGGTACTCCCGTTCCGGTGATCCTTGCTGTCCCCTGTACCTCTACGGTAGGAATTTGGGCCCTACTGATACGACGGTGTGACCCCCCGGATGTCATCGGGGGTTATCCCCCGGCCGGCCTCGTGGTGGCACGATGGCGGGCATGCCGCCTGTCTTCACCTGCCCCTGCGCCGCAGGGCCGCCCGCTAGCCAGCCACGGCTGGGAGGCGGCCGGTGGCAGCGCGGCGGATGACGTGGCGGCGGAACAGTTCGGTGGCCGGCAGCAGGCGGCGTTCGGCGGACCAGGTCAGGAAGATCTCACGGGTCGCCCCCGGGTCGGTGATCGCCCGGTAGACGACCGGCCCGGGCGCGGATTCCGGCGATCCCGCCCGGGGCGCCGGGATGAGGGCCACGCCCAGCCCCGCCGCGACGAAACCGCGCACGTTGGACAGGTCGTCACCCTCGAAGATGACCGTGGGCCGGAACCCGGCCTGCTCGCATAGGTCGTCGGTGAGCCGGCGCAGGGCCGAGGCCGAGCGCAGCCCGATGAAGGGCTCGGCGGCCACGTCGGCCAGGCGGACATCGGGCTGCCCGGCCAGCCGGTGCTCACGCGGCAGGGCGAGCCGCAGCGGCTCGAGCGCGAGCAGCGCGGTGTGCACGGCGGCGTCGGGCGGCCGGCGCGACCCCAGCTCCAGGTCGGCGTTACCGCCGTCCAGGGCCAGCGAGTCCGGGTCGTCCCGGACCTGGGTGAGCCGGAAGCGTACCCGCGGGTGCGCGGAGCGGAAGCTCCGGACCAGGTCGGGGACGAGCCAGGTGCCCAGCGACTGCTGGAAGGACAGCGCCACCGTGCCGCTGTCCGGGTCCAGCAGCTGGCTGACCGCGGCAATGCCGTCGTCCAGGTTGTGCAGCATGGCGTCCAGGTGCGGCTTGAACGCCGCGCCGGCGTGGGTCATCCGCAACGTCCGGCCCGACCGGCGCAGCAGCGGCGTGCCCAGCTGCGCCTCCAGCCGGGCCAGGGCCCGGGACACGCCCGACTGGGTGACGCCCTCGATCTCGCTGACCTCGGTCACCGTGGTGCCGTCGGCCACCTGCTGAAGCCAGCGCAGCGCGTCGGTTTCCATATATATGACTCTAGCTCATAATTGTCTTGCGAACATTTCATTGGACGCATAGTTCCTAGCCGGGCACACTCGAAGAGGAAGATAAAGACGGCTTGAAGGAGAAAAATTGCTTACCGCCACCCGCCCGCTTACGTCGCTGCTGACAAGTGTCCGCAGCCAGATTCGCGACAACCGCGAGGCGCACGCCGCGAAGGCGTCGCTCGAGCGTGAGCTGGCCAGCTACAACTCCCCCGCTGACCTCAACGACCTGCACGCGATCCTGGACCGGCACCACGACCAGGAGACAGCTGAGATCCGCCAGGTCCTGGCCCACCAGCGCGCCGCCTCCGACCGCCGGTTCTAGGACCGCCGCTAGGCGCGCACCGCCTGGCGGTGCGTCGCGGCCTTGCTGCGGTTGCCGCAGACCGCCATCGAGCACCAGCGGCGGCGCCCGGCCGGGGAGTCGTCGGTGAACCGGCCCGCGCAGCCGGGACCGGAGCAGATCCGCAACCGGGAGCGCTGGCTGGTGCCGAGGAGTTCGGCCGCGTCCCGGGCGATGTCGCCCAGCACCTGCGTCACCGTGCGCGGGATCTCCGC
>JBAPYC010000091.1:0-2505 GCA_049284535.1 Streptosporangiaceae bacterium | reverse complement strand
GGAGACGCTCCGGGATCAGCTCGCCTTCGCCGCGACGTATCCGGACGAAGCCTTCGCTCGCTACGGTGTCGGGCAGGAACTTATCGCCTAGGTGGTTGATTCCAGGGGCTGGGCGCGTAGAGAAGCGAGAGTCTCCATCATCTGAGTTGTGGACAAAGACATAGAGACTCTCGCGACTGCACTGTACGCCAAGATCGATGACATGCTGACGGACTGGCCGGACCTTGCCCCGGCTCGCCCGGTCACCGGAACTCCGCTTACGCTCAGTGACGCGGAGCTGCTGACGATGGCGGTGATGTCCGCCCTGCTGGGGTTCACTTCCGAGCGCCGCTGGCTGCGGTACGCGCACGGGGAACTGGCGGGGATGTTCCCGCGCCAGATCGGCCAGTCCGGGTACAACAAGCGGCTGCGGAAGGCATTCTTCCTGTTCATCAGGGTGATCCGGATGCTGGCGATGGACACCGCGCTGTGGAGCGATGACGTCTGGGTCGTCGATTCCACGCCGGTGCAGTGCGGCTGTTCCCGGGAGACGGCACGGCGCAGTGACGCTGCCGGGTGGGCGGAGTACGGCTACTGTGCGTCTCACTCCAGGTACTTCTGGGGGCTGCGGCTGCACCTGGTGTGCACCTTGTCCGGGCTGCCGGTGCTGTTCGCGCTGGCCGGCGCGAAGGCGGACGAGCGCGAGACCCTGCTGAGCATGCTCGAGGCCGGCCGGGATGTCACGGCCGGCCATCCCGGCCAGACCCTCATCGGGGACAAGAACTATTTCGGCCGCGCCTTCGAGAACGACCTCGCCGAGCGTGGCCTGATGCTGCTCCGCCCGGTCCGCAAGGGCGAGGCGAAACGGGCCGGACAGCACCTGCTCAAGCCGCTGCGGCAGGTGATCGAGTCGGTCAACTGGACCTTCAAGGGACAGCTTGACCTGGAACGGCACGGCGGACGCACCCCGGAGGGCATCATCGCGCGCGTGCTGGCCCGCATCCTCGCGCTGACCGCAGCGATCTGGCACAACGACAAAACCGCCCAGCCGGTCAAGCGATCCCTGACCGCCTACGATCACTAATCGTCACCAGACCTCCTGGAATCATCCATCTAGCGCGCCGAGTCTCCGCCGAGCCCTCTGCGGCGCAGACGAGGACGTCGCCAGGGCCGAGCAGACCCTCGCAAGACGCGGTGAAGCGGCACTGGACCATAGACATTCGTCCGGCTCTACAGCGACGTGAGTATCCACCGCGGACTGGAAGCGGCGGTCCGGCGCTAGCCGGGATCAAGGCGACGTCCCAGCCTGCAGGCCCTGACGGCACAATGGCCTTGCTTTAATGGCTTGGGTGGTATCGTTACGGTTTCGTGGCGCATGATGGTTCTGAGGGGCTCTCTCCGGACGGCTGGCTGCCGGACCGGATCTCGGTCGGTGTCCTGACCCGGGTTTTCACGCCGGAGCTGGTGGACGCCGTGGTGGACGCGGCCGGGGCACGGGAGCAGCGGCGCCGGCTGCTGCCGGCGCGGCTGGTGATGTACTTCGTGCTGGCCCTGTGGCTGTTCCGGGGCCGGAACTGCGGGTACGGGCAGGTGATGACCAAGCTGGCCGACGGGCTGTACCATCAGCGGCGTGCCGGTGACCTGCTGGCCGGGCAGGATCTGGATCCGGGCAGCTGGGTGGATGCGGGCGGCGGGCGGCGGTGGAAGCCGCCGAATATCTCCTCGCTGTCGCGGGGCCGCGGCAAGCTCGGCCCGGCAGCGGTCCGGTTCCTGTTCGAGCAGGTCCCCGGGCCGATCGGGGACGAGGGAACGCCGGGGGTGTTCTGCTGCGGGCTGCGGGTCGTCTCAATCGACGGGTCCACGTCGGACGTGCCGGACGAAGAACCTAACGATGAGCACTTCGGCCGTCCGTCCAACCAGGCCCGTGACGGGGCTTTCCCGCAGGTCAGGTGGCTGGCGGCGGCTGAGTCGGGGACCGGTAGCCTGCTCGGGGCATCGCTGGGCCCGTACCGGGACAGCGAGCAGGCCCTGGCCCGCGACCTGCTGGAGAGCGGATGCTTCGGGCCGGGGATGGTGGTGCTGGCGGACCGCAAGTTCTTGTCCTGGGCGCTGGCCCGGGAGTTCCTGGCCACCGGGGCGCACATCTTGTGGCGCGCCTCGGCGTCCTTTGCCCTCAAGCCGGTGAAAGTCCTGTCCGACGGCACCTACCTGGCGGAACTGGCGCCGCCCCGCAGGAAGGACGGCCCGCCGGTGGCCGTGCGGGTCATCGAGTACACCGTGCGCACCACCCCGCAAGACGGCGGCGGCGAGGAGACATCAGAGCTGTTCTGCCTGGTCACCAGCCTGCTGGACCCGGAGGAGCACCCGGCCCTGGACCTGGCGTGCTGCTACCCGCGCCGGTGGGGATGCGAGACTGTCATCGGCCATCACAAGACGGACATGGGCGAGGGGCAGCCAGTGCTGCGCAGTAAGGACCCGGCCGGCGTCGAGCAGGAAATGTGGGCGCTGTTCGCCGTCTACCAGGCG
>JBAPYC010000090.1:0-11355 GCA_049284535.1 Streptosporangiaceae bacterium | reverse complement strand
GTGCTGGGCTACGACATCGACGAACGTGAGGCCAAGGAGCAGCTGCAGCGCCTGGCCGCGGCGCGCTCCGGGCTGGCCGCCGACGACCCGGGGCTGCTGACCGGGGAGGCGAAGATCCTGCAGATCTTCGCCGATGGGTCCGCGCTGTGGCGCAACCGGCGGGAGTCGGGCGAGTCGTCCGCCGACGACGAGGCCGCGGTCGACGCCGAGTCGGCTCGCAACCCGCAGGAATACCTGCACGCCTACCTGCGCTCGCGCGACGCCGACGCCGAGGGCCTGCCCGAGTCGTTCCGGATCAAGCTGCGCCGGACGCTGGCTCACTACGGCATCACCGACCTGGAGCCCTCCCCCGAGCTTGACCCGGCGCTGTACCGGGTCTTCCTGGCCCACCGGCGCGCCGCCACCCTGGCGCCGGTGGTGTCTGAGCTGCTGCAGTGGCGCCTGCGCCACCCCGGTTCGCTGCCTGAGGAGGGCCGCGAGGAGTACCGGCGCGTGCTCGACCAGCTGGTCTCGGCCACCCAGCTGCGCTACCCGGCCATTGGCGACCTGGCCCGCCAGGTCCGGTATCGCTGCTTCGACGCCCCGCTGATCGCGGCCGAGGTGGCCCGCGAGCAGGAAGAGGTCCGGGCCGAGCTCGACCGGCTGCCGGCTGATCCGCAGGCCCGGGCGGCCCGGATCGACGCCATCGTCGCCTCGGGCGAGCCGATCCTCGGCGTCTTCGCCCCGCGGCATCACGCGGTCATGCTCGAGGTGATGACCCGGCGGTACTACCGGATCAGGAACACCGAGCACGTCCAGGTCGCCGAGCGCAGCGGGCGCCCGCTGCTGACCGCCGGGTACAGCCACGACGGGCACGATTACCTGGTCATCGCGACGGTGGCCGAGGGCAGCGAGGACGCCGCCGTCACCGACCTGCCCCGGCTGCCCGCCGAGCTGTCGGACGGCCGGACCGTCCTGGTCGACCTGTATGTCACCTCGCAGACGCCCGAGGACGACGGTGAGGGTGACCCGGACGCCCGGGCCGAGCGGATCCGCGGCAAGCTGGGCACCATCCCCGATGGGGTCGCCCGGGTGGCGGTGGCGGTGCGCCGTCCGGACGGCGCGGAAAGCAGCGGGCCGGCCTGGTTCACCTTCCGCCGGGGCCCGGACGGGGTGACCACGGAAGACCGGACACTGCGCGGCCTGCACCCGCTGGTGGCCGAACGGCTTGGCTTGTGGCGTTTCTCGAACTTCGAGCTCACCCGGCTGCCCGCCGCCCCGGACGTGCACCTGTTCCGTATCCAGGGCCGCGATGTCCCCGACGACCAGCGGCTGATCGCCCTGGCCGATGTGCGCGAGCTGACCATCCTGCGGGACGAGGACGGCCGGATCCGCGGCCTGCCGCAGATCGAGAACACACTGGACGCCTGCCTGGACAGCCTGCGCTCGGCCCGTTCGGCCGACCGCGAGCTGGCCCGGCTGGACTGGAACCGGATCAAGCTTTACCTGTGGCCGCTGGTGGAGGTGCCGCTGAGCGAGCTGGACCAGGTCATCAGGGCACTTGCCCCGCGCACCGGGGCCCTGGGCCTGGAGCAGATCCTGGTCCAGTTCCGGGTGCCGGGCGAAGCCGGCGGCCAGCCCCGCGAGCTGATGCTGCGGATGTCCCGCCCGCCGGGCGCCGGGCTGACGCTGCAGATCACCGACCCGCCGGTCAGCCCGCTGCGCGAGCTGACCTCCTACACCCAGAAGGTCATCCGGGCCCGCCGCCGCGGCGCCGTATACCCGTACGAGCTGATCCCGCTGCTCACGCGCTCGCCGGAGGGCGGCCAGGCCGGCACGTTCACCGAATATGACCTGGACGAGGGCGGCTCGCCGGCGCCGGTGGACCGGGCTCCGGGCTCGAACAAGGCCAACCTGGTGCTCGGCGTGGTCGACACGTCGACAAAGCGATACCCCGAGGGGATGCGCCGGGTCGTGCTGCTCGGCGACCCGACCAAGGCGCTCGGTGCGCTGGCCGAGCCCGAATGCCGCCGGGTGCTCGCCGCCATCGAGCTGGCCAGGCGGCTGCAGACCCCGGTGGAGTGGTACGCCATCTCGGCGGGGGCCAAGATCTCGATGGAGTCCGGCACCGAGACGATGGACTGGATCTCCCGGGTGCTGCGCGGGATCATCGAGTTCACCCAGGACGGCGGCGAGATCAACGTGGTGGTCACCGGGATCAACGTCGGTGCCCAGCCGTACTGGAACGCCGAGGCGACCATGCTCATGCACACCAGGGGCGTGCTGATCATGACCCCGGACTCGGCCATGGTGCTGACCGGCAAGCAGTCACTGGACTACTCCGGCGGTGTCTCGGCCGAGGACAACTTCGGCATCGGCGGGTATGACCGGATCATGGGCCCGAACGGTGAGGCCCAGTACTGGGCGCCCGATTTGTCCTCGGCGGTGGATCTGCTGCTCGCGCACTACGAGCACACCTACACCGCGCCGGGCGAGCGTTTCCCCCGCCCGGCCCCGACCGGCGACCCGGCCGACCGGGACATCTCTGCCTCACCGCACACGGTGCCGGGCAGCGACTTCAGCACGCTAGGCGAGATCTTCAGCCCGGACACCAACCCCGAGCGCAAGAAGCCATTCGACATGCGCTCGCTGCTGAACGGGGTGGTGGACGCCGATCACCCGACGCTGGAACGCTGGGCGGACATGGCCGACGCCGAGTCGGCCGTGGTGCTCGACGCGCATCTGGGTGGCCAGCCGGTCGCGCTGATCGGCTTCGAGTCTCGCCCGCTGCCTCGGCACGGGCCGCTCCCGGTGGACGGGCCGTCCCAGTGGACGGCCGGCACGCTGTTCCCGCGGTCGTCGAAGAAGACCGCGCGGGCCATCAATGCGGCCAGCGGGAACCGCCCGGTGGTGATCCTGGCCAATCTGTCCGGGTTCGACGGCTCGCCGGAGTCGCTGCGCCAGCTCCAGCTGGAATACGGCGCCGAGATCGGCCGGGCCGTGGTCAACTTCGACGGCCCGATCGTGTTCTGTGTGGTGTCCCGGTACCACGGCGGCGCGTTCGTGGTGTTCTCCGGGACTCTCAACGACAACATGGAGGTCGCCGCGGTCGAGGGCTCGTACGCCTCGGTGATCGGGGGCGCCCCCGCCGCCGCGGTGGTGTTCGCCGCCGAGGTGAACAAGCGCACCTCCGCCGACCCGCGGGTCGCGGACTTGCAGAACGCTATCGCTGAGGCCACCGCCGAGGGCAGCAACGAGGACGCCGCCCGGCTGCGGGCCCGGCTGGACTCGACCTGGGCCACGGTGCACGCCGAGAAACTCGGCCAGGTGGCCGATGAGTTCGACACCCAGCACAGCATCGAGCGCGCCCGGGACGTGGGCTCGGTCGACAGCATCGTGCCCGCGTCCCGGCTGCGCCCCTACCTCATTGACGCCATGCAGCGCGGCATGCGCCGCGCCCTGGATGGCGACCAGGAGCCGGCCTGACCGGCCTACACGCCCCAGTCAGGGCGGAACTCGAACAGGGAGAAGTGTGAGACCTGCTGACGGCCGCGGCCGTCCGGGCGGATCGTCCAGATGTCGCCGATGGCCGCCTTGCCGGCCGGGAACTGCGCCTCGGTGTAGGCGATCCGGCGTCCATCCGGTGACCACGACGGGTTGAAGCTGTCGTGCGGGCCGGCGCCGTTGTGGGTGACGTAGCGGATCTGCCTGGTGCAGGCGGCCAGTGACGGGCAGCCGGCCGGGACGGTGGCGATGTCCTGCTCGGCCCCCGTGGGTGCCCCTTGCCCGTAGGTCTCGAAGGCCACCAGGCCCCTGGTTGGTCCGTAGCTCGCCTGGGACAGGTCGGGCACGTCGGCGTTCAGACTCCACGGGGTGAGCTGCCGCACGTCGGTGCCGTCCGGGCGCATCCGGAACACGGCCGACTTGATGTCCTTGTTGCGGACCCGGACGAAGATCAGGTAGCTGCCGTCCGGGGCGTACCGGGCGTGGTAGTCCTCGTATACGCCGTCGATACCGGGCTGCGACAGCCGGCGTACGTCGCTGCCGTCTGGCCGGGCGGTGTACAGCACGGCCGAATGCGCCGAGGTGTTGACCAGGTCGAAGGGTCCGATCACCAGGGTGAAGACGATCCGCCTGCCATCAGCGGTCCAGCCCGGAGCCTGCGGGCCATTGCACTGGCCGGTGCATGACACCGGGACGGTGTGCTCCCCGCGCCCGCCGGCGCCGACCATGCCGAGCCCAGAACCCGAAGGCAGGTCCCGTTCGAACAGGATCCGGCTGCCGTCCGGCGAGACATCCGCGTCGATGTCGAACTGCTTTGCCTGGGGATGGGTCAGGGTGCGCAGGCCGCTGCCGTCGGGTCGGGCCGAGACGAGCCGCGCCGTGGTGCCCTTGGCGTCGAGGATCTGCGTCCACACGATCCGGCCCGGTGACCCGTGCGTCGTGGCATGAGCGGGCACGGCGGAAGCTAGCGTGGTGAGCGTAGCGGCCGCGATCAGGGCGGCCAGTCTTCTGCGGTTCTTGGCGATATTGCGCATGCGGCCAGGCTGGCCAGAAGGCGTTTCACTATTGTTTCAGTGCTTATTTCAGCTCACTGGGTAGCCAGCACCCTAATCGGGGAGGACACTACCTCCAGGGGGTTGCGGTGGGCTCTCGCGTGGTTTTCGGGATCCTCGGGCCGCTGGAGGTCAGGCGTGACGGCGCGCTGATACCAGTCGGCGGACCGCGGCAGCGGACGCTGCTCGCCGTGCTGCTATGCCACGCCAACCGGGTCGTCTCCCGCGATCAGCTGATCGACGAGCTGCTCGGTGACCAGCCCGCTGAGGGCGCCGACCGCATCTTGCGAGTTCAGGTCTCCCGGCTGCGTAAGGCGCTGGCCACGCAGGACAGCGGGCCGCGGGTGGTGGCCCGGCCACCGGGATACCTGCTGCGCGTCGAGGACGGCGAGCTTGACCTGCACGAATTCGAGAAGCGTTCGGCAGCCGGGCGGCGAGCGCTCACAGCCGGGACGCCAGACCGGGCGGCGGTGCTGCTGCGGGAAGCGGAGTCGTTGTGGCGTGGCCGCCCGCTCGCGGGGCTGGAGTCGGCGCCATCCGCCCAGTTCGAGGCGCAGCGGCTCCAGGCTGTCCGCATCCAGGTAACCGAGGACCGGATCGACGCGGAGCTGGCGACCGGCTGGCACGCCATCCTGTGCCCGGAGCTAGAGCAGTTGGTGGCCGAACATCCGCTGCACGAGCGACTCCGCGGACAGCTCATGCTGGCGCTGTACCGCTGCGGCCGCCAGGCCGACGCGCTGGAAACGTACCGTGCCGCGCGCTCGCTGCTGGTCGAAGAGTTGGCGGTCGAGCCGGGACCGGAGCTGAAGCAGCTGCACCGGGCGATCCTCGAACAGGACACCGCCCTGAATCTCCTGCGGCCCCGCGGTCGCCCCGGCACCGGGCCGGCGCCGGCCGTCCCCGCTGGGCCCCCCGCCACCAAGCCAGCGTCCGGAGCACCGGCGTCCAGAGCACCGGCGTCCAAAGCGCCGGAACCCGCTCCGCGCCGCCGCCGGACCCGCCGCGTGCTGCTGGCGAGTGGTGTCGCCGTGGTTCTCGCCGCCCTGGCCGCGTTCGTGCCGCTGGACCGTCATGTGCGGGCGGCGGTGACGCTGAACGCGAACGTCCTGGCGCTCGTCTCCGCCCACGACGGCACCGTGCGGGCGACGGTGCCGCTGCCCGCCCCGCCCGCCGACGTGGCCGCGGGATCCGGCTCACTGTGGGTCGCCGAGCCCGATGCCGGCCTGGTCGCGCGCATCGACCCGCAGCGGCGCACCGTCACCGCCACCATCCCGGTCGGGACGAATCCCCGCCACGTCGTCGCCACCGGCGGCCAGGTGTGGGTGCTGGATCCCAGCGACCGCACGCTGTCCCGGATCGACCCGCGGAACAATACGGTGGCCCAGACCATCGCCGTCGACGGCCCGCCGGGTGATCTCCTGCTCAGCGCGGGCCTGCTCTGGGTGGCCAGCTCAGGTGATGGGACAGTGCTGCGGATCAGTCCTGGCACCGGCCGCATCCTCGGCGCGGTCCGCGTGGGCGGGAACCCGGCCGCCCTGGCCGCCACGGACGGCGCGGTGTGGGCGGCCGCCAGCAGCACCGGCACCGTCACGCGAATCGATGCCCGGACCGCCACCGTGACGGACACCATCCGCGTCGGTGACGCCCCGGCCGCCCTGGCCGCAGACCCGTCCGGGCTCTGGGTGCTCGATCCCCTGGACGCGACCGCGGCCCGGGTCGATCCGCGGCGCGACACCGTCGGGGCGCCCCTGTCGGTCGGCGGCGAGCCCACAGACATGGTGCAGTCCGGCGGCAGCCTGTGGATAGCGGACCAGAACGGCACGCTTTCCCGGCTGGCTCCCGGGCGCGGCGTGGTGACCAGGTTCGGCCTCGGCGGCCATCTGAGCGCACTGGCCGACGATGGCGGCCTGTGGGCGGCAGTCGACGCGGCCGGCGCTGGTCACCGGGGCGGCACCCTCACCACGGTCTACGCCTACGACAACGACATCGACACGCTCGATCCGGCCGCGAGCACCTCGATCAACGCTCCCCCGACGATCCTGCTCGGCCTGGTCAATGACGGGCTCGTCACGCTCAACCACGCAGCCGGGCCGGACGGCTCCCGGCTGGTCCCGGATCTCGCCCTGGCGCTGCCCGTTCCGGCCGACCACGGCCGTACCTACACCTTTCATTTGCGCCCGGGAATCAGGTATTCCACCGGCGCGCTCGTCCGCCCCCGTGACGTCACCCGCTCCTTCGAGCGCCTGTTCCAGCTGAACACGTCCGGCGGGTCCTATTTCGGGGCCATCAGCGGCGCGGCCGCATGCCAGCGAACCCCGGCGACCTGTGACCTGTCGGCCGGCATCGTCTCCGATGACCGGTCCGGCACGGTGACCTTCCACCTGACCGAGCCCGATCCGGATTTCCTGTACAAGCTGACCCTCGCCTACGCCGATGTGCTGCCCGCGTCAACCCCGGGGCGCCAGGCCCGGGCCCCGCTGCCGGCCACCGGCCCGTATCTGGTCAGCCGCTACCGTCCCAACCAGGATCTGCTCCTTGTGCGCAACCCACGGTTCCGCGAATGGTCGGCCGCGGCCCAGCCCGATGGTTACCCCGACCGGATCCTGTTCCGCCTCGACCGCGGTCCGGCTCAGGCCGTGGCCTCGGTCGCCCGCGGCACGACCGACTTCATGGCCAGCCTCGGCTCGATCCCCGGTGACGCCTCCTACTTCCTGCGCCACCGCGGCCAGCTCCGGATCAACCCGCTAGTCTCGACCAGCTTTATGTTCCTCGACGTCAACACCCCGCCGTTCAACGACCTGCGCGTCCGCCAGGCCGTCAACCTGGCCCTGGACCGCGGGCGTGTGGCCGCGGACTATGGCGGCCCGCTCGGGGCGAGGCCGACCTGCCAGGTCCTGCCCCCCGGCCTGGACGGCTACCAGCGCTACTGCCCGTGGACCAGCGACCCGGCGGCCGACGGCAGCTGGCACGGACCGGACCTCGGGCGGGCCCGCCGGCTCGTGGCAGCGTCCGGCACGGCCGGGATGAAGGTCACCGTCTGGAATTCCCCGTCGCCAAAGGTCGCCGTGGACGAGACTCAGGAGCTGGTCCGGGCGCTGCGCCAGCTCGGTTACCGCGCCTCGCTGCGGCTGCTGCCGAACGGCACCTATTTCACCTACACCAACGACTCACGTAACCAGGCCCAGGTAGTCGACGGCGGCTGGAGCGCCGACTACGCTTCCGCCGACGACTTCATCGGCAAGCTCGCCTGCGACCACTTCGTCCCCGCCGACGGACCCGCCACCACCGACACGGGCGAGTTCTGCGACCCGGCCGTCGACCGGCAGATCGCCCAGGCCGCCGCCGAGCAGGCGACGGATCCCGCCGCCGCCGCCACCGTGTGGGCGCGCCTGGATCGCCAGCTCACCGACCTGGCGATCTGGGTTCCCACCGTTGTCCCCAACGAGGTCGACCTGCTGTCCCGGCGCACCGGGAACTACCAGCACAACCCGATCTGGGGCGTGCTCCTCGACCAGCTCTGGGTCCGGTGAGCCAGCCGCGAAATCGGGCCTGACCAGCGGCGCCGGGCATCGCTCCTAGGCGGCGCGGTGGCGGATCAGCTAGACTGTGGCCGCACCGAGGAGCACCGGCAGGAGCATCAGCCTCCCTCGATGAGCTGGAAGTGCCAGAAGCGGCTGGCGGGCTGTAGGTGAAGTACTTGATATAACCCTGCTCGGCGAACCACTGCTGGACCGCCAGCGCCGCCACGATGGCCGGGATCGTGCGCCGGATGAGGGCCCCGGGCGCAGACGCTGATCGCGAAGGCGGCCAGCGTCCAGGCCGCGAAGTCGACTCCGCCCAGGTCGAAGACCTGCGGGGCCAGCGGGCTGTCCTGGCCGAGCTGGAGCATGGGCTGGTAGTACCAGGAGAACATGACGCTGACCGCCGCCGCCCCGGCCGTCACGGCCGCGACGAACAGCAGGAAGCGCGCGAGTAGCCAGCGGGTGCGGCCGCAGCCTTGGATCCAGGACAGCCGGAACGTGCCGGTCTCCAGCTCCCGGGCCACCGACCAGCAGGTTGAGCAGTGTGGTCTTGCCGGCCCCGTTGTGGCCGGCCAGCGCGACCACGCTCCCGGCCGGGATGCTCAGCGTAAGGAGCAGGCGTAGCGGCCGACCCCAGGCGGCCGGCCGCGGTCAGTCATCGTCCGACGCTATAGATCCACGCAGCGAGGAGGTGCAGGTGCCGTCGTAGATGTAGGGCTTGATGGCCGCGCTGTTCATGTTCTGCGGCGTAATCGCCACCATCGGCGTGCTGATATGCGGAACCACCTTGGTGCCGGCCACCGCACCGACCGCCTGCTCCATCGCCTTCGCGCCCTCGACCGCGGGTTCCTGCGCGACCGCGAGCTGGATGGTGCCGGCGCCGAGACCAGTCATCTGGAATGGGCTCGCGTCGAAGGTGGCGAGCTTCACTGTGCCGGTCTTGTGTGCCTTCCCGAGAGCGGTGATCGCGCCTTGGGCTGTGTCCTGGGTCAGGGCCAGCACTCCAGCCAGGTCTTTGTGAGCCTCCAGGTCGGCCGATACTACCCTGGCGGCCGAGGCGGCCGAGTCTGTGGTGTCAAAGTGCGGGGCGAGCACGGTGACCTCTGGATAACGTGTCGCCATCTCACTTCGGAAGGCAGCGGCCCGGACGGCCGCCGGGCCGCTTCCGGCAGGCGCCGTGATCAGCGCCACGCTGCCCACGCCACCTAGCATTTGTCCCAGCTTGTCCGCTGCGATCCGGCCGCCGGCCGCATCGTCAGAGGCCACGCGGGAGGCACCAATGTTGGCGTCGGTAACCGAGGTGCCTGCGAAAACGATCTTGGTATCGTTCTGTTGCGCCGTGAGGAGCGCCTGGGTGAGTGAACCCGTGGCTTCGGCCGCCGGGGAGATCACCAGAGCATCAGGGTTGCCGACGAGTACTCCCTCGACCAGCGGGAGCTGGTCGGACACGGTGTTCTCCCGAGGACCGGCAACGGTGAGCCTGACGCCGAGTTTCCGTGCCTCGACGGTGGCGCCGCACTCCATGGACAGATAGAAGCTGTTGTCCTGGGCGCCGGTGATCATCTCGATGACCGTACTCGCGGGCCGTGACGGGCCGGCCGGTGCTGCCGTACCGGTTGTGGCGCAGCCGCTCAGGGAAACCAAGAGTGCAGCGACCGCGGCGCCTGTAAATGCCCTGGCCCTGTTCTGCATCGTGCATCCCTCGCTCTGGATAGATATCTGCCGCCGGTATCACGAGCTGGTCTTGGGGGTTTGATATCTGGGCCGATAAACGCCGTTTCCCGCTGCGGGCCAAATTCCGCAGCGGGAAACGACGCGTTGAACAAGGGCCGCTTACATGCCGGAGCCGTTCTCCCTGTGCCCTCTCCGGCCTGCAGGCACCTTCTTGTTGTAACCCCAGCCGCGACCACCGTGAACGCCGCGGCCTCCGCGACCACCCTGGGCGCCGCCCTGGTTGCCCTGGCCGCCGCCCTGGTTGCCCTGGCCGCCGCCCGTGGGCATCTTGGCTTGCTGCTGGGCGGTGCTGTACGTGACTGCCGTGGCCACGCCGACGCCGTCCGTCGTCACCGTGGCCGGGTCGGTCAGACCGAAGTTCTGGCAGTTCAGGTTGGTGAACGAGGCCGACAGCCGGGCACCCATGAAGGTGGCCAGGCTGTTACCTGTCGCCGGGACGGGCGAGGTGAAGGTGGCCTCCTTCGCAGCGTCGAGTTGATTCCTGGCCGGCTGGATGTTGACCATGTCCTGGCAGTACATCGCCGCGTTCTGGTTCTTGTTGATGGTTGCTGACAGCAGCGGCTCGTCGGTCATCATCCGGTACGCGTTCGTTTTGCCGATACTGAACTGGCCCGCCACGAGCAGCTGCGGGTCGTTGACCGGAAGCAGCGCACGCGGGGCCCGCTGGCCTACCCGGGCGCTCAGGGCGTTGAGTGCCTGCGAGCTATCGGCACCGTTGGCGCTTGTGCTGTCGGGCGCGGTGAACGGGGTGCAGCCGGTCGCGGGGTCGATGAAGTGGCCAAGCAGCGCGTCGTCGCTGCCATTCGAGATCATCGTGGCGCCGCCCATGGCGTTCTTGTTCGCGGCCGTGTTCTGAGCCGTCTGCCCATTCCCGTTCAGCAGGTAAGTGGATATGACGTTGTCGCTCTGGTCCTGGTCGATCAGGGCGAAGTCCTCCGTGGACTCACAGGCCTGTCCGTCGGTGCCGGTTCCCAGCGCGGGGATCTTCAGGGTGCCCCGGGCGATCTGGGCGTTCGCAGTCCGGTAGAAGGCGGCCGCGTTGCATGCCGAGGTCTGAGCGATGATCGAGTTCCCGAACGCGTCGAGGCAGTTCCCCTGGAGCGCTCCGGTGCCTTCCAGTACGAGGTTGTTGCCGTTGAACCCGATGTTGATGATTACCGTCGCGTTGCGCGGCAGCTTCGGCGGTGCCGGCGTCGCTGCTGGCGTGGTGCCTTGCGTGATGACCAGCGGGTCGTAGACCTGAATCCGGCCGTTCGGTGCCAGGATCGTCGACTCGACGAACGCCTCTTCACTTGGGTTGGCTTCCGAGCAGCCGTCGGACAGCTGCCACGGTGAGGCCAGGCCCTGTGCGGTGAGCGGATGGGCCGGCGCGATGAGCGTGCAGTTCATCGAGTTGGCGGCCTCCTCCGGGGTCTGGGTCAGGCTGATGGCGGCGCCCGTCGGGTCGACCGGGTTCGTCTCGGCCAAGTCGGCACGGCCGGCCTCGGGATTGACCGCGGGCGCGCTGGCCGCGACGGCCGGGGCGGCCGGGGCACTCGCACTTGCACTCGCGCTCGGGCACGGTG
>JBAPYC010000089.1:0-2067 GCA_049284535.1 Streptosporangiaceae bacterium | reverse complement strand
GGCGGCTGGGCCAGATGTCGACCACCTACCTGACCAGCACCCTGACCGCCATGATCACCGACCTGACACTCCGCCGCCGGCCGGCCGACGGGAGCCGGAGCACCGGCATCCTGCTGGCCTTTGTGATCGGCGCCGCCGTCGGCACCCTGATCGCCCTGCACGCGCCGTACTGGGTGCCCGCGCCCGTCCTCGTCCCGATCGTCCTCGTGCTGGCTGGCTCGCTGTGGCTCCCGGCCGGAGCGCGGATTAACGACGTGGGCCAGCCTCGAGGCTGACATCCTCGCCGGGACTCCCGGTGCCTTTTCGGTGACTCTTAGTTACTCATTCCTGTGTCGAAGTCACTCAAAGTAGTTCCTTCTCGGACCAATCTGGCCCCAGTGCACGATCCGAATGCCCCCCATAAGCGGATGTGCGGGCACGTGTACTGGCCGTCGTGACGGCCAAGGCAACGGGGCCTGACACGGCCCGCAGCCCGTACTCCGAAGATGAGATGCCCCGGCGAGGGCATCCAGGCGGAAGGAAGTACCAGTGAACATTGCCGAACTCGACCAGGAAAGCGCGGAGCTGCTTCCGGACCGGCAGGCGCTGGGCTGCTGGAGCTGGGACAGCTGTCACAGCTGGAACAGCTGGCACCACTGCTGGAACGGCTGGCAGAGCTGTCACAGCAGCTGGGGCTGCGGCTCCTAGCAGTCCCTGTGCGGTGGCCCGGGCCTGATCCGGGCCACCGCGCCCAGGCTGAAGGGATGACATGACCGACCCGGTTCGCCCCGCCGAGGCCGCCGGTGGCCCGTTGCGGCCGGCCGCCGGCCTGCGCCTGCTGGGCGAATACCAGGGCAGCGGGTTCACCGAGCCCCGGTACCTGGTCCGCCGACCCGACGGGCAGGTGATCCAGCTGTCCCGGCTGCTGTACCTGGTAACCGAGGCCATCGCCGAGGGCGGCACCAGCGACGGTAACGGCGGCTGGGACGCGGGCCAGGTGGCCGCACGAGCCGGGGCCAGCTTCGGCCGCGAGATCACCGCCGAGAACGTCCGCTATCTGGTCACCGACAAGCTCGCCCCGCTGGGCGTGGTGGTAACCGGCGAGCCGCAACCGCAACCCCAGACTCAGGCTCAGCCCCAGGCCGGCCAGACCGCCCCGCCGCACGGCACCCCCGACCCGCCGCCCCGGTCCAACCTTCTGCTCGGCCTGAAGGCCCGCGGTGTGCTGCTGCCGCCCCGGGCGGCCAATGCGGTCGGCCGGGCGCTGGCCTGGCTGCATTACCCGGCGCTGGCCGGCATGGTGCTGACCGAGTTCATCGTGTTCGAGGTGTGGCTGTTCGCTGTGCATGGAGCCATCAGCCCGCTGCTTGACGTGGAGCGCCAGCCCGTGCTGCTCCTGGCCGTGGCCGGGCTGACCCTGGCGTCGCTGCTGTTCCACGAGTTCGGGCACGCCTCGGCCTGCCGGTACGGCGGCGCCCGGCCCGGGGCCATTGGCTACGGGCTGTACCTGGTCTGGCCGTCGCTGTACACCGACGTAACCGACGTGTACCGGCTGGGCCGGGCCGGCCGGCTGCGGACCGACCTGGGCGGCGTCTACTTCAACGCGATCTTCATCCTGGTCCTCGGGGCCTGCTACGCGGCCACCGGCCAGCCGGTGTTCCTGGCCGCGGCCTTCCTGGACAACCTCCAGATCCTGCAGCAGCTCGCGCCCCTGGTCCGGATGGACGGCTACTTCATCCTCGGCGACCTGGCCGGCGTGCCCGACCTGCTCGGTCTGCTCGGCCCGATCATGGCCAGCCTGCTGCCCGGCAGCGCGGCCCGGCGGGTCGGTGCCCGGGTCCGCGGCCTGCGGCGCGGCCCGCGCCTCCTGGTAACCGGGTGGGTCCTGGTGGCCGTCCCGCTGCTGGTGGCGCTGGTGGGCTACACCCTGTGGCACCTGCCGTCGATCGTGTCCACCGCGACCCGGTCGTTCAGCTCCGGCCTGGCCGCCGCGCGGGCCGGGTTTGGCACCGGGCATCCCGCGGCCGGCCTGACCGCCGGGCTCGGCGTGGTCTTGCTGCTGGCCCCCCTGGCCGGCCTGGCCTACCT
>JBAPYC010000088.1:0-5434 GCA_049284535.1 Streptosporangiaceae bacterium | reverse complement strand
GCGCCGAGCCGGTCAGCTGCGCGGCGAGGCAGGAGGCGAACTGGTCCGTGAGCCTGGCAGCGATGTCGGCCATGACGCCCCGGCCGAACTGTGCCTGCCTGCCGGTGATGTCGAGCTCGGTGCTCACCGTGACCCGGGTGGCGGATTCATCTTCGGACATCCGGACCTCGACCGTGGCGGACGCCGTGCCGCTGCCGCGGGTCTCCCGGCCGCTGGCCTGCAGGACGAACCGGTGCGCGCTCTCGTCCTTGGTGACGAACCGGGCGGTGCCGGCGTAACTTGCGGTGATCGGCCCCACCTTGATCTTCACCCGCCCGGTCACCTCGTCGCCGTCCACCCGGTCCACGGTTGCCCCGGGGAGGCACGGCGCGATCCGCTCGACGTCGAGCAGCGTCTTCCACACCTCAGACACCGGTGACGGAACGGTGAACTCGTTCTGCAGCTGCATGCTTGTCAACCTCTCCTGTAGCAGGTGCGCCTATATCCGCGCGGCTGCCAGCACCGCCGTCTGGGTCAGGACCCTGGCCAGGTGCTGGCGGTAGTCGGCCTGTCCGCTGATGTCGGTTGGCGGGCTGGTCCCGTCCGCGGCGCGAGCGGCCGCTTGCTCGATGGCGGCTGGCTGTGCCCTGACCCCGGCGAGCGCCTCCTCGGTCGCGGTCGCCCGCAGCGGCGTGACGCCCATGTTGACGAGGCCGATCCGGGCCTCCCCTATCTCGCCGCCAGTCCGGTGGACGAGCGCCGCCACCGCCACGATGGCCCAGGACTGCGCGACGCGCTGGAACTTCTCGTACCGGTATCCCCATCCACGGTCGGCGCCTACCTTGGGGACCCGCACCTGGACGAGCACTTCCTCGGGTTCGAGCACGGTCTGGAATACGTTGACGAAGAATTCCTGCGCGGGCACCGCGCGCCTGCCGCCCGGCCCCGCCACGATCATCGTGACGCCGAGCGCGACCGCCACTCCGGGCAGGTCGCCGGCCGGGTCGGCGTGCGACAGCGCCCCGCCGAACGTGCCGCGATGACGCACCTGGGGATCAGCCACTGTCGAGGTCGCCGCCGCGAGCAGGCCACAGTGCCGCCGGACCAGGTCCGAGGTCATGACCTCGTAGTGCGTGGTCATAGCGCCGATTACCAGCTCGTCGCCGTCATCGCGGATCCCGTGCAGGCCCGCGGTCCGGCTCAGGTCCACGACCAGATCCGGATAGGCCAGCCGCAGCCGGAGAACCGGCAGGAAGCTCTGCCCGCCCGCGAGCACCTTCGCGTTGTCGCTCTCGCTCAGCGCCGCCACGGCGTCGTCCACGGTGCGCGGCTGCATGTACTCGAATTGCGGGGGGATCATCGGGCGCCGCCCGTGCTCGCGGCGTCCTGGCCCGGGTCGCGGCCGTTCCTGTCCCCGTGGATCGCCCGCCATACCCGCTCCGGCGTGCACGGCATCCGGACGTCGGTCACGCCGAAGGGCCGCAGCGCGTCCACCACCGCGTTGACAACCGCCGGCGTAGCCCCGATGGTCCCCGATTCCCCCGCGCCCTTGGTGCCGAGCGGGTTGGTCGTCGCCGGGGTTTCGGTCCGGTCGGTGACATACGACGGCAGGTCGGCTGCCGACGGCACCAGGTAGTCGGCCAGCGAGCCGGTGATCAGGTTTCCACCGGGGTCATAGACGGCCTCCTCATACAGGGCCTGCGCGAGACCCTGGGTCACTCCGCCATGGATCTGGCCCTCCACGATGAGCGGGTTGATCACCCTGCCCACATCGTCTACCGCCACGTAGGTCCGTACCGTCACCTTCCCGGTCCAGGTGTCAACATCGGTCGCGCACAGATGGGTTCCGTTCGGAAAAGAGAAGCTCTCCGGGTCGTAAGTGGCCTCGTCCATGAGCACCGGGTCGGCCCCCGGCGGCAGGTCGTGCGCGGCGAACGCCGCGACGGCCACCTCCTGAATCGTTTTCGCCGCCGCCGGGTCCCCGCGCACCGCGAACGTGCCGTCGGCGAACTCCAGGTCGTCTGGAGTCACCTCCAGGAGGTGCGCGGCGATCATCCGGGCCTTGTCCACCACCTTCCGCCCCGCCTGCCACACGGCCGTGCCGCCCAGCACGGCCGAGCGTGAGCCGTACGTATCGAGTCCCCAGGGCGCGATGTGGGTGTCGCCGTGCAGGATGTCCACGTCGTCGAAGCCGACGCCCATGGTGTCGGCGACGATCTGGCTGAACACGGTGACATGGCCCTGGCCATGGGGTGAGGTGCCGACGACCGCCTCCACCCGCCCGGTGGGCAGCAGCCGGACGGTGGCCGTCTCCCAGCCGCCGACTGTGTAGCCGTGCTTGCCGAGCCACCGGGACGGCGCCAGCGCACCCATCTCGGTATACGTGGACACGCCGATCCCGAGCTGTACCCGGTCCCGGCGCCGCCGCCGTTCCGCCTGTTCGCGCCTCAGGTCGTCGTACCCGAACAAGTCCTTGGCCCTGGCCGTAGCCGCCTCGTAGTTCCCGCTGTCGTAGGTCAGCCCGGCGATGGTGGTGTACGGGAACTCGGAATGCTTGATCCAGTTCAGCTGGCGCAGTTCCAGCGGGTCCATATCGAGCGCGGCCGCGAGCTCGTCCATGATCCGCTCGACGGCGAAGGTCGCTTCCGGGCGGCCCGCGCCCCGGTAGGAGTCCGTCGGGGTCTTGGTGGTGAAGACACCACGGCAGAAGAACTCGTGCGCCTCGAACTTGTAGACGCCGGGATACACGTACCTCCCGAGCAGGGGCACGGCGGGCGTGAGCAGCTGGAGGTACGCCCCCATATCGCTGGTGAGGCCGACCTTCAAGCCCAGCACCCGGCCGTCACTGCGGGCAGTGATCTCGACGTCCTGGATCATGTCGCGGCCGTGCGTGGTGACCTGGAAGTCCTCGCCGCGCGTCGCGGTCCACTTCACCGGCCGCCCCAGCCGCCGCGCGACGGCCAGGGCGATCGCCTCCTCGGCGTAGACGTTCAGCTTGCCCCCGAAGCCGCCGCCGACGTCCGGAACGATCACTCGCAGCTTCTGCTCCGGGATGCCGCACGTCGTGGCCATCAGGACGTGGACGAAGTGCGGGACCTGACTCGACGTCCAGAGCGTGAACTCTTGGGTCGCCGGAAACGGCTCGGCCAGCACGGCGCGCGGCTCCATCGCAGCCGGGATGACCCGCTGCTGGACGAACCGGCGGGACACCACCACGTCGGCGGCCTGCTTGGCGGCCGCGTAGTCACCGGCCGCGAACCCCCAGGTGAAGGCCTGGTTGGTGCCCTTGTCATCGTGCACGAGCGGCGCTCCGCCGGCGAGCGCGGCCGCCATGTCCAGCACAGGCGGCAGTTGCTCGTACTCGACGTGGACCGCGTCGAGCGCGTCCGCCGCCTGATATGCCTCCGCCGCGATCACGACCGCCACCGCGTCCCCGAGGTATCGCACCTTGTCCGTCGCGACCGGCCGGTGATCGGGGACGATGAGGTCGTCGCTGACGTTCCACGCCGTAGGCAGCGAGCCGTATTCCCCGGCGAGGTCGCGCCCGGTGAACGCGGCCACCACTCCGGGCAGCTCGAGGGCCGCGGAGACATCCGCCCGGGTAATGCGCCCGTGCGCCATGGGACTGCGCGCGATCGCCATGTGCAGCAGGCCTGGCCGGGTGAGGTTGTCGGTCCACCGGGCCTGGCCCGTGATGATCCGCGCGTCCTCTTTGCGGCGCAGCGGCTGCCCGACGAGGCGCGTCGCCTGCGTGGCCGACTGGGTGTTCATGACCGGTACTTCTCGCTCTGCCCGGACTGATAGGCCCGCACCGTCGCGCCGGATCCCGAGGTGGCGCCGGCCCGCATGAGGACGTCCTCCGGGCGGTGTCCCTCGGGGGCCTTCTCGCCGTCCGGCATGGCTTCCCCGCCGGCTGTCGCTTCGGCGCGCATCTCGGCGGCGGCCGCTCGCACGGCCTTGATGATGTTGTGGTAGCCGGTGCACCGGCAGAGGTTCCCCTCGAGCCCGTCCCGTATCTCGCGCTCGGTGGGATCGGGGGTGTCCATCAGCAGGTCGACGGCGGACATGATCATGCCGGCCGTGCAGTAGCCGCACTGGAGCGCGTGGTTTTCCCTGAACGCTTTCTGCACCGGGTGCAGTTCGTCGTCGGCCAGTCCCTGCACGGTGGTGATCTCCGCCCCGTCCGCCTGGGCCGCCAGGACCGTGCAGCTCTTTACGCTCAGGCCGTCGAGCAGGACGGTGCACGCGCCGCAATTGGAGGTGTCGCAGCCGATCACCGTGCCGGTGCGGCTTAGCGTCGTGCGCAGGTAGTGAACGAGAAGCAGCCTAGGCTCCACGTCCTGCTGATGGAGCGTCCCGTCGACAGTGGTGCTGATCAAGACCATGAATTCTCCCCGCGCGTCCGAGGACCTTCCGATTGCCAGCGTCCGGGTCCCGGGCACCCGCGCACATCCCTCGTGCTGATAGTGGATGCGGCAGCCCCGGCAGGCGGAGTCACACGCGGTCGAGCCGGGCGAAGCGCCGCACCAGGACCAGGGCGACGGACAGGGCGAGCACCACGGCGGCGTTGACGCCCAGCTCGGTCAGCGCGGGGGTCAGTGAGGCCTGATCGCCGGCCAGCGAAAGCTCGGCGCCCACCGTGAGGATGTCCCTGGTGGCCGAGATGATCCCGATCACAAGGAACGGCTGCAGCTGGAAGCCGCCTCCCTCCAGTCGCGCCACGATCGTCCGCACCAGCTCCAGCACGACCACAATGAACAGGGCGCTGTTGACCGCCCGCGTCACTGTCACGACGAGCGCCTCGCCGGACGGCGCCAGCACGAGATCGCGGACGCCGCTGACGAACACAATCAGGACCACGATCATCAGCGCCACGGCAACCGAGAGGAAAAACGCGTTCTCGGCGTGCGCCAGGAGCGCCAGGAGCCGGCGGGACAGCCGTCCCTGCAGTGGCGGGGGCCGCGGCAGGCCTTCATCGTCGACCGGGCGCGGCGCTGGGACCTCCACGCGTCATACGTTCCGCTTCCCCGCCCCCGGGCCACATCACCCGTCCGGCTAACATCCCGCTCCGGCCCGACTAGCTGGCTGGGGGATGTGTCCTGGTTCGCGGGTGAAGAGGGTGAAGCACACAGTGACTTTCTGAGCCGCGGGAGGCCGTGCTGGCCGCATCTTCGGGGAGCCCGGTGAACGTACTGCTGGACCGCTGGCAGTTCGGCGTCACGATCACCTATCACTTCCTCTTCGTCCCGCTCACGATCGGCCTGGCGCTAATCGTGGCGGTAATGCAGGTCCTGGCCTACCGGCGGCGGGACGAGGCGTGGGACCGGCTCGGCCAGCACACAACAACGGGTGCAGCAGCGGGTCGAGCCGGGCGACCAGGTGGTCGACCACGCCCGCGGCGATCCTCTCCCCGAGCGTCTCCAGCACCGCCTCGGTGACCCGGCGAGCCCCCGCC
>JBAPYC010000087.1:0-4057 GCA_049284535.1 Streptosporangiaceae bacterium | reverse complement strand
ATCCGGTCCTGCTCTACGATGCGGTCGAAGGCGCCGCCGGGCGGGCCGCGGACGGGATCCGCGCCCGGGTGGCCCGGCTGGTCGAGAAGGGCAGGCTCGCCGAGCCTGCTGAGCTGCGGCTGGACGTGGCCGCGGACCTGGCCGACCTGGCCCCGGCCCAGTGCGTGATCGAGGCCGTCGCCGAAGACCTGGCCGTCAAGCAGACCCTGTTCGCGCAACTGGAGAAGGTGGTCACGCCCGGCTGCGTGCTCGCCACCAACACCTCGTCGCTGTCGCCGACCGCGATCGCGGCCGGGCTCAGCCACCCGGGGCGGCTGGTGGGCATGCACTTCTTCAACCCCGCGCCGCTGATGCGGCTGGTTGAGGTGGTCAGCGGCCTGGCCACCGACCCGGCCGTGGCCGGGGCCGTGACCGGGCTGGCCGAGAGCTGGGGCAAGCAGGTCGTGCGGGCCGCGGCGACCCCGGGGTTCATCGTGAACCGGGTCGCGCGGCCGTTCTACGCCGAGGCGCTGCGGCTGGCCGAAGAGCAAGCAGCGTCGCCAGCCACCATCGACGCCGTGCTGACCCAGGCGGGCGGATTCAAGATGGGCCCGTTCGCCCTGATGGACCTGGTCGGGCAGGACGTCAACGAGGCCGTGACCCGGTCGGTCTGGGCGGCGTTCGGCTACGATTCCCGGTTCGCGCCCTCGCTCCTGCAGCGCGCCATGGTCGAGGCCGGCTGGCTCGGCCGCAAGAGCGGCCGCGGCTGGTACCGCTATGACGACGGCGCGCCGCCGCCCGTGCCGGACGCCGAACCCGGACATCCCACCCCGGCCTACGTCACCACGACCAGACAGTCGCCGCTGCGTGCCCTCCTGGAACGCTCCAGCGTGGAGGTCCGCGAGGAAGCCGGCGAGCAGACCGGTACCGCCGGCCTGCCGGGCGGGGCGCTGCTGGTGCGCTGTGACGGCCGGACCGCCAGCGCGCTGGCGTCGCAGTGGGGCCGGCCGGTGGTAACCGTCGACCGCACCCTGGACGACGGCACCGCGACCGGCATCGCGATCGCGGCCAGCGAGCCAGGCGCGGTCGCCGAGGCGGCCGGGCTGCTGCAGGCCGCCGGGCTGGCTGTGTACGCCGTCGACGACGCTGCCGGCCTGGTCGTGACCAGGACCGTGGCCATGCTGGTCAACGGGGCCGTGGACGCGCGGCACAAGGGGGTAGCCAGCGCGGCCGACATCGACACCGCGATGCGGCTGGGGACCAACTACCCGCTCGGCCCGCTGGCCTGGGGCCAGCGCTGGGGTGCGGGCACCGTGCTGGCCGTGCTGGAGAACCTGCAGGCCGCCTACGGCGAGGACCGCTACCGGCCGTCGGCCCTGCTGCGCCGCATCGCCGTCTCCGGCGGCTCGCTGACCTGAGGAAGGAACCGTCATGGCCCTGACCTGGACCAAGGAAAACTCGCCGCGCTGGGACAGCGACAAGCGGGACGTGTTCGGCCCGGCTGAACTCCTCTCGGTCGGCCTGGCCGCGCCCGCGCCCGGCGAGCCCATGCCGGACGAGTGGTGGCGGGTGAACGACGGTGACCAGGTCACCGGCTACGGCTGGCTCGACTCGGAGTGGGGCGACGCACGGATCACCTTCGTGGTCGCGCCGGGCCACCGCGGCGAGGGCGTCGGCGCCTTCATCCTGGAGCACCTGGAGGGCGAGGCGGCCACGCGAGGGCTGAACTACATCTACAACGTCGTCCCGGACAGCCACCCGGACGGGGCCTGGATCAGGAACTGGCTGTCCACCCATGGCTTCCACGAGGCCTCCCGCGGGCAGCTCCGCCGCCAGGTGGTGGAGGCCCCCGCACTGGGGTGAGCGGCTGGGCCCCCTGCGGGCTAACGGCGGCGACCTACCAGGGCATGCTGGTGCTGGTGGAGTGGGTCAGGCCGTCAATGTCCTCGGCCTTGTAGACGTGCCGCGGCGGGGTGGCAAACGTGGCGTACGGCTTGACCCGGATCACCACCCGGCCTTCGGCCTCGCACATCTTCCGGATCTCGGGCAGCTTGGAGGCTGGCATCTCCTCGCCGGCCATCAGGTCGATGACCCGGCGCATGACGTCCACGGCCAGCTCGAAGTCCTCCTCAAGCGTGGCATCGCCGTAGACCTGCAGGTAGGTCACGGGCCACTGCTCGTCCAGGACACACAGGCTGACCTTGGGGTTCCGCTTCACCGCGAGCGCCTTGGCCCGGGCCGCCATCGTCGAGATCAGCAGGTCGTCGCCGTCGAGCACGTAGTACACGACCGTCATGGCGGGGCCGTCGTTCTTGCGGTTATAGCCGAAGATGCAGGTCCGGTGCTTCCGCACGAACTCCCGGCGCTCCTCTTGGTCCATGCTGTCCCCTTTCGCCGCCGCGTCACATGGTTCACCGCGCCATCAGGCTAACAAGGCGGTTCGTCTAACAGAGCCCCGGCCGGCGGTGCCGTGAGCGGCGGGGGAACAATGGGGGCCTGGAAATTAACAGGAAGGGAAAAACATGCGGCTTTCAGTAAAGGCACGGCACCTACCGCCCCGCATCGCGGCCGGGGCATTCATCCTGAATTCGGGCATCGGCAAATGGTCGGCAGACGAGGAGACCGCCGCCCAGCTGCACGGCTTCGCGACCGGCACCTATCCGTTCTTGAGCAAGCTCAAGCCCAAGGACTTCGCCCGGCTGCTGGCGGCGAGCGAGATTGCGCTCGGCGCGGCATTGCTGGTGCCGGTGGTCCCGGCCGCGGTGGCGGGTGCGGGCCTGGCGGCATTCTCCGGCGGCCTGCTCGGCCTTTATGCCCGCACCCCTGGCATGCGCAAGGATGGCTCCCCGCTGCCCAGTCAGCAGGGCATCGCGCTGGCCAAGGACGTGTGGATGCTGGGCATCGGCCTTGGCCTGGTCATCGATGACCTCAGTAGCGATTAGCGAGTAGCGGGCCTCAGGCCGCCGGCGCCTCCGCCTCCGCCTGGGCCAGCACCTCCGCCATCGGTGGCCGCTCGAGCAGCTCGGTGAGGTGCTCGTCCAGGCGGAGCCCGTCCGCGGTGGCCACGGCGTGCAGGTAGGTCTGCGGTTCCCAGCCGCCGGTGTCCTCCGGCGCCGACAGCGCCGGTACCCGCCGGGCCAGCGCGCGCAGGACGGCCGAGCTCATCCGGGTCAGGTCGAACAGCGGCTGATGCCGGTTCTGCCGCGAGCCCAGGTCGACCTGGGACAGGGCGTCCAGCCCGGCCGCGCCGAGTACGTCGATCAGCAGCGCGATCTCGACGCCGTAACCGGTCAGGAACGGCGTGCGCAGCAGCAGGTCCCGGCTGACCGCGAACTCGCCAGCCAGCGGCTGCACGAACCCGGTGAGCTCGGGATAGAAGAAGTTCAGCAGTGGCTTGGCCATCAGCTCCGTCACCCGGCCGCCGCCGTCGGCCACGGGGTGGCTGTCGTTGGCGAACGGGCGCCGGTAGGCCGCCTTGCAGAACTTCACGCCCGGGACCGTCAGCAGCGGCCCGAGGGTGCCGTAGATGAAATGCTCGAAGAAGTCGGTGGTGTCGGTGTCCGCGTACATGATGATGTCGCCGCGGGCCACCGACAGCGCCCGCCACATCGCGTCGCCTTTGCCCTGAGCTGGCCCGAACTCGGGTCGCAGCTCGTTTTCGGAATAGACTTCGGCCCCGTGGTCCCGGGCGATATCAGCGGTGCCGTCGGCAGAATCCGCATCAACCACCACGACCTGGCTGACCAGGCCGCTGCGCTCGTTCAGCCCGGCCACCGTATCCAGGATCGGGCCGATGGTGCCGGCCACCTCCCGGGTCGGCAGGATCAGCGTGACGGTCGGCCGGGGTGCGCCGGGGCCGGCCAACTCGCTGAAATCCCGGTGGTGAAATGAGCGCTGTCCGAACCAATCCCAAACGGTCAGCATATGCGACCCCCGTTGCGGCTCGAGTTGTTCGCCTAACCCCTTTTTTTTGCCGCCACAAAGCAGCGGATGAGTCACGCTAGCCCCGCAATGTTGAATGCCCGTGACCATATGTTGCGTCCGGGTTAACGCGCTCAGCCTTCTCCCTGGCCCCGTC
>JBAPYC010000086.1:0-2456 GCA_049284535.1 Streptosporangiaceae bacterium | reverse complement strand
CGAGACGGCCGCACCCGCGACCGCGGTGCTCGACATCGAGCGCCCGCCGCCCTCGGCCGGGCGGCTGGTCCGGCTGCGGGCTCGGCTGGCGCGCTCGCAGAGCTCGGTGGGTTCGGCCCTACTCGGCCTGCTGTCCCGGGACCGGCTGGACGACGACACCTGGGACGAGATCGAAGAGGTCCTCATCACCGCCGACGTGGGCGTGACGCCGGCCCGTCAGATGGTGGACGACCTGCGTACCAAGGTCAAGGTGCTGGGCGCGCGCGGGCCCGAGGAGGTCAAGGCGATGCTGCGCGCCGAGCTGCTGGACCAGCTGCGGGTAGCCGAGCACGACGACCGGTCGCTGCACACCGCGCCGCACAACGGCATCCCCGCCGTCCTGCTCATGGTGGGCGTGAACGGCACCGGCAAGACCACCACCTGCGGCAAGCTGGCCCGGGCGCTGATCGGGGACGGCCAGACGGTCCTGCTCGGCGCGGCCGACACCTTCCGCGCCGCCGCCGCCGACCAGCTGCAGACCTGGGGCGAGCGGGTCGGGGCCAAGACCGTGCGTGCCGACCGCGACCAGGCCGACCCGGCCAGCGTGGCCTTCGAGGCGGTCAGCGAGGGCATCAAGACCGGCGTCGACACGGTGATCATCGACACGGCCGGCCGCCTGCACACCAAGACCGACCTGATGGACGAGCTCGGCAAGGTTAAGCGGGTGGTGGAGAAGAAGGCGCCGGTCAACGAGGTGCTCCTGGTACTGGATGCAACCACGGGACAGAACGGGCTGCGGCAAGCCCGCGTGTTTGCCGAGGTCGTGGACGTCACGGGCATCGTCTTGACCAAGCTCGACGGCACCGCCAGGGGCGGGATCGTCATCGCCGTCCAGCGCGAGCTCGGCGTCCCGGTCAAGCTGGTCGGCCTCGGCGAGGGCCCGGATGACCTGGCCCCGTTCGACCCCGAGGTGTTCGTGGACGCGATCATCGGCTGAGCCGCCGCCCGATCCCGCCCGGTCCTGCCGCCCGGTCCCGCCGCCCAGTCACGCCGCCGAGTCCCGCCGCCGAGTCCCGGTGTCCCGCACCGAAATGTGGCTGTAACATCAGCCCGGCCTGTTTCACTCTGCCGACACATGCCGATAGGCCGGGTGAAACGTCAGCAGCCGAAGGTCGGAGCAGGACACTGAAGGGACACCTCAGATGAAGCTCATTACTGCTGTCATCAAGCCGTTCAAACTTGACGACGTCAAGGCTGCGTTGCAGGCGTTTGGCGTCAAGGGCTTGACCATCACGGAAGCAAGCGGGTACGGCAGGCAGCGCGGCCACACGGAGGTGTACCGCGGCGCTGAATACCAGGTCGACCTGGTGCCGAAGGTCATGGTGGAGGTTCTTTGTGAGGACGAGGATGCCGAGGACCTGATCGGTGTGGTGGTCAAAGCCGCGCAGACGGGACGGATTGGCGACGGTAAGGTCTGGTCGGTGCCGGTCGACGCGGTCGTCAGAGTGCGGACCGGGGAACGCGGCCCGGACGCGATCTGATCGCGCGCTGACAGGCGCCCCGGGGGACGCGTGGAAGCAATGACTTCGTTCGCCGCGGACCGGGCCCGCCGGACGACACAGGTCGACCGGTGGCTCGCGGAACTCCTGGGCGCCGAGGCCGGCGTGGCCTTGGTGGCCGTCGGCGGTTACGGGCGCAAGGAGTTGCTGCCCCGCAGCGACCTCGATGTTCTGCTGCTGCACGGCGGCCGGGACGATATCGCCAGCATCGCAGACCGGATCTGGTATCCGGTCTGGGATTCCGGCGCGGAACTTGACCATGCGGTGCGCACCGTGCCGCAGGCCCGGCGGGTCGCGCGCAGCGACCTGAAGGTCGCGCTCGGGCTGCTGTCTGCCCGGCACGTGGCCGGCGACCCGGACCTGACCGAACGGCTCCGGGCCGGCGCCCTGGAGGACTGGCGGTCAGCCGCGCCCGCGCGGCTGGCCGAGCTGCATGCTGCCCACGACGAGCGCACCCGGACCAGTGGTGAGCTGGCCTTCCTGCTCGAGCCGGACCTGAAGGAGGCCCGCGGTGGCCTGCGTGACGTGCACGCCATCCAGGCGGTCGCGGCCGCGTGGGTGGCGCCCGCCCCGGGTCCCAAGGTCCGCACCGCGTACGAGCAGATCCTGGACGCCCGGCACGCCCTGCACGAGGTGACCGGGCGCCGCCTGGACCGGCTGGTGCTCGAGGAACAAGACGAGGTGGCCCGCGCGCTCGGGCTGCTGGACGGCGACGTGCTGCTGCGGATGCTGGCGGGCGCCGCGCGGACTGTCGCGTACGCGGTCGACCATGCCTTCCGCCAGTCCGACCGGCTCCGTGGCCGCCGCCTGCGGCGCCGCCGGGCCGAGCGCCGCCCGCTGGCCGATGGCGTGGTTGAGCAGGACGGCGAGGTGGTCCTGGCCCGCGCCGCCGTGCCACAGCGGGACCCGGTGCTGGTC
>JBAPYC010000085.1:0-2111 GCA_049284535.1 Streptosporangiaceae bacterium | reverse complement strand
GGCCACGCCGTCCTGGAATACCGAACGGGCCACGTCAACGCTATCCAGCTCAACGGGGAGCGGCTGCCGGCCGACGCCGTCGTCGCCGCCACCGGCGCCTGGACCACGTCGTTCCTCGCCCCGGCCGGGATCACCGTCCGGGTCGAGCCGCAGCGCGGCCAGATCGTGCACATCGGAGTGGGGCCGGACGGAGCCACACCCACCAGCCGCTGGCCGGTCGTCCTGCCCTCGGCCACCGGGCACTACTTGCTGGCCTTCGACGACTCCCGGGTGGTAGCGGGCGCGACCCGGGAGACCGGCGCCGGGTTCGACGCCCGCGTCACCCCAGGCGGCCTGGCCGAGGTCCTGGCCAACGCGCTATCCGTGGCGCCGGGGCTGAGCGACGGCACGGTGCTGGAAACCCGCGTCGGCCTGCGCCCGGCCGGACCCGATCAACGGCCCCTGCTCGGCCCGGTACCCGACCTGGACGGCTTGGTCGTGGCCACCGGCCTGGGCGCCTCCGGGCTCACCCTGGGACCGCTGACCGGACGGATCGCGGCCCAGGTCGCGCTGGGCCAGCCGCCCGGCTTCGACCTGACCCCCTTCAACCCGCTCCGCTGAGCGCCCCTCTACTGGCCGCCCTCCAGTACAGCCACCGCCAGTACAGTGGCGAGCGTGATGGCAAACCCGATTCGGCTGACCTCGCTGTCGCCGGGCGCCGGCTGCGCCTGCAAGCTGCCGCTGGCCAAGCTCGAGGCGCTGTTCGCCACCCTCGACCCCACCACGCTGGCGGCGGCGTCCGGCGACCTGCTCATTGGCGCGGCCGAAGGCGACGACGCGGCCGTGCTCCGCCTGGACGACCGCGCGCTGGTCCTGACCACGGACTTCTTCACCCCGATCGTGGACGACCCAACCGACTGGGGCCGGATCGCGGCGGCCAACGCGCTGTCCGACGTGTACGCGATGGGCGGCCGCCCGCTGTTCGCGGTCAACCTGGCCGCCTGGCCCGGCGAGGGCCTGGACCTGGCCCTGCTCGGCCAGGTCCTGCAGGGCGGCGCCCAGATCGCGGCCCAGGCCGGCTGCTTCCTGGCCGGCGGCCACACCATCGACGACCCGGTGCCCAAGTACGGCCTGGCCGTGGTGGGCCTGGCCGACCCGGCCGCGCTGATGACCATCGACCGGGCCGTCCCCGGTGACCAGCTCATCTTGACCAAGGCCATCGGCACCGGCGTGATCGCCACCGCGCTCAAGCGCGGTGACCCTCCGGCGGACGCGGTCGAGGCGGCCGTGGCGTCGATGACCTGGCTCAACGAAGGCGCCAGCCAAGCCGCCCTGAAGGCAGGCGTGCGCGCCGCCACCGACGTGACCGGCTTCGGCCTGCTCGGTCACCTGCACCGGATGCTCAACGCCAGCGGCGCCGCGGCCCGGCTGGACGCCTCCGCCGTCCCACTGCTCCCGCACGCCGCCGAACTAGCCGGGGCCGGCTTCGTCTCCGGCGGCACGAACGCCAACACCGAGCGCATGCGCGCCCACGTGAACATCGACGACGCCGTCCTGGCCGAACTCGCCGTCCTCCTGCACGACGCGCAGACCTCCGGCGGCCTCCTGCTGGCCGTCCCGCGCCCGGCCGTGCCCGCCCTGGAGAGCGAGCTGCGGTCCCAGGGTCTGCCCGCCGCCGTGATCGGCGAGGTGACGTCCGGCGAGACGGGTCACGTGGACGTGGCCGCCCGCACGTTCTGAATCCGGATAACGTGTGGCGGTGAGCATGAGGGCTGGGGTCATAGGGTCGGCGCTGCTCGCCTGCCTGCTGGCCGCCCTGGCCCTACTTGGCGCCACCCCCGCCCAGGCTGCCCCCGCACCCGCTCAGCACGTGGTCGTGGTCGGCATCTCCGGCCTGCGCTGGAGCCAGGTCTCCGCCGCGGAGACCCCCACCCTGTGGCGGCTGGCCGGCCAGGGCTCGGTCGGCAACCTGGTCGACTACGCCGTGCTCCCGCTGACCTGCCCGGCCGACGCGTGGCTGACGATGAACGCCGGCGCCCGGGCCACGACCGGTCACACCAACGCGGCCTGCGGCGCCTTCCCGGCCGTCGACCGCACCGGCTCCGGCGCCACCGTCCCCGGCCTGCCCGCGT
>JBAPYC010000084.1:0-8151 GCA_049284535.1 Streptosporangiaceae bacterium | reverse complement strand
CTCACGGCGCTGCTGCTGGCGGCGTTCCTGGTCAACCTGGATACGACCCTGGTGAACGTGGCGCTGCCCGCCCTGGTTCGCCAGCTGCACGCCACGACCACCCAGCTGCAGTGGGTGGTCGACGCCTTCAATCTCGTGTTCGCGGCGCTGCTGCTGACCTTCGGCAGCCTGTCGGACCGGTTCGGCCGCAAGCCGATGCTGGTGGCCGGGCTGGCCGTGTTCGGGGCCGCCAGCCTGGCCGGCGGCTTCACCACCAGCCCGGCCCAGCTCATCGCGGCCCGGTCCGTGATGGGCCTGGGCGCCGCGATGACGTTCCCGGCGACCCTGTCGCTGATCGCCAACGTGTTCACCGGGCGCCGGGAGCGGGCCCGCGCGATCGGCCTGTGGGGCGCGATCGGCGGCGTGGCCATCGCGATGGGCCCGATCGTGGGCGGCTGGCTGCTCGAGCACTTCAGCTGGGCCGCCATCTTCATCGCCATGGCCCCGGTCGCGGCCCTGGCCGCCGCCGGCGCGGCCCTGGTCATCCCCGACTCCAAGGACCCGGACGCGGCGGCGCCGGACATCGGTGGCCTGGTCCTGTCCGCCGCGGCCATGGCGCTGCTGGTGTACACCCTCATCGAGGCCCCCGCCTACGGCTGGACCGCCGGGCGGAGCCTGGCCGGCTTCGCCGTCTGCGCCCTCCTGCTCACCGCGTTCATCGTGCGTGAGCGCCGCGCCGCGGACCCGATGCTCGACGTCCGGCTGTTCCGCAACCTGCGGTTCAGCGCGGCCAGCGGCGCGGTCACCGTCTCGTTCTTCACCCTGTTCGGGTTCATCTTCCTGATCACCCAGTACTTCCAGTTCATCCGCGGGTACAGCCCGCTGCAGGCCGGGGTCCGGCTGCTCCCGGTGGCGCTATCGGTCGGCGCCGGATCGGTCGCCGGGACCCAGCTCGCCGTGCGGGCCGGGACCAAGCTCATCGTCACCACCGGGCTCGTCGCGATGGCCGGGTTCTACGCCTGGGTCGCGCTGACCACCAGCACGACGCTCAGCTACGGCATCATCGCCGTCCAGATGGTGGTCTACGGGCTGGGCATGGGCCTGACCTCGGCGCCCGCCACCGAGTCCATCATGGGCGCCATCGCCCGGACCAAAGCCGGCGTCGGCTCGGCCGTCAACGACTCCACCCGGCTCATCGGCGGCACCCTCGGCGTCGCCGTGATCGGCAGCATCTACGCCTCGGTCTACGGATCACGGCTCACCGCGACCCTGCCCGCCACCACACCGGGCCCGGTCGCGGCCATCGCCCACCAGTCCGCCGGCGCCGCCTACACGGCCGCCGGCCAGCTCGCCGCCACCGGCCACCCAGCCCTCGCCCTGGCGCTCCAGCACGCGACCGCCCACGCGTTCCTGCGCGGCCTCACCACCGGCGCGCTCGTCGCGGGCGGCGTCGCCGCGGCCGGGGCCATCCTCGCGGTCCTGTTCCTGCCCGCCCAGCCCGCCACGGAAGTCACCGAAGCGGCGCCTCAATCCGAAATGCTAGACGCATGAAGACCTACAGCCAGTACTGCGCGGTGGCGCGGTCACTCGACCTGGTCGGCGACCGCTGGGTGCTGCTGATCGTCCGCGAGCTGCTGAGCCAGGGACCGTGCCGGTTCACCGACCTGCGTGAGGGCCTGCCGGGGATCGCCACCAACCTGCTGACCGCCCGCCTGAAGGACATGGAAGAAAGCGGGCTGATCACCCGCGTCGACGCCCCGCCACCGGTCGCCACCGGCCTTTACCAGCTCACCGAGCGGGGCCTGCAGCTCCAGCCGGTCATCGCCGCGCTCGTCGCGTGGGGGCTGCCCACGATGCCCGTCGTGACCGAAGGCGAGGCGGTGCGCGGGAACTGGCTCGGCCTGCTCGGCCAGCTGTGCCTCCGGGACACCGGGCCGGCGCGGAGCCCGCTGACGATCGCCATTGACACCGATGAGACACCCGTCCACCTGGTCAGCCGCGGCCACACGTTCGAGATCCGGCGCGGACGCCCCCCTGCCGCCGACGTGCGGCTGTCCGGCCAGGCCCGGCTCATCGGTGGTTACCTCGGCGGCCTGCTCTCCCTGGCGGACGCCCGCCACCTGGGGCTAGCCGTGGACGGCGACGAGACGGCTCTCCGCCGCCTCGACATCACTGCACCAGGGGAGACACGGTAATGACCGACATAGGCAGCCAGTACGCCACCGGCCTGTCCCGGCAGCACATCGAGCAGGCCCTCATCGCCGCCGGGAAGGACCCCGGCCGCCTCCAGCCAGCCGATCTCGGCATGCTCGAGGACTTCCACACCATGGGCCGGATCGCCACGAGCCAGCTCGCCGGCCTGGCCTCGATCACGCCCGCCGACCACGTGCTCGACGCCGGCAGCGGGATCGGCGGCACCGCCCGCTTCCTGGCCAGCCAGTACGGCTGCCGGGTCACCGCCATCGACCTGACCGGCGAGTACTGTGAGGTGGCCCGCTGGCTCAACGAGCTCACTGGGCTGGACGAGCTGATCTCGGTCCGGCAGGGGGACGTCACCAGCCTGCCCTTCTCCGACGCCACCTTCGAAGTGGTCATCAGTCAGCACGTGCAGATGAATGTGCCCGACAAAACCGGCCTGTACACCGAGGCCCGCCGGGTGCTCGTCCCCGGCGGCCGGCTCGCCATCTGGGACATCACGGCGGGCGTGGCGGGAGAGCTCGGCTATCCGCTGCCCTGGGCCGACCGGCCGGAGCTGAGCTACCTCGCCTCCCCCGGCCAGCTGCGCGCCGCCATCGAGTCCGCCGGCTTCACCGTCGAGCACTGGAACGACCTCACCGGACAGGCGGCCGAGCTGATGGCGGCGATCCTGTCCAGGCCTGCCGGGCCGCTCGGGCTGCACGCGTTCGTGAGCAACTTCGCGGCCAAGGCCGCGAACCTCACCCGGGCCCTGTCCGCCGGCCGGCTCCGGGCCATTCAAGGCGTCGCGCTCGCGGCGCCCTGAGCCGGGAACGTGTGCCCGCTACCGTAGGAGAGGTCAGGCCACCGCGCCCCGCCCCAGGAATGCACCGCCGTTTGCTGGCACCGATCGCCTTGGGAGCACACAATGCCTGACCACGAACGCCCGGGCGGCATCACCTTCGGCAGGATCGCCACCACCATCGCAGTGCGCGACCCGGCCCGCGAATGAACCCTGCTTCCCACATCGTTTATATGAGTGGTACGCTTAGCGGGTGAGTGGGACGTATCAGGTCGTTATGGGAGATCGCGGGCGGCTGGTCATCCCGGCCGAGCTTCGGGAGAGGGCAGGGCTTGCGGAGGGCACCGCGCTCATCTTGCTCGAGACCCCAGCAGGGCTTGTGCTCCTGACCCGTCCGCAGCTCAGGGAACTGGTGCGGGCGGATCTCGCTGGCCTGGACCTGGTAGGCGAGCTCCTCGCCGAGCGCGGCGCGGACGCCGCGGCCGACGATGCGGCGTGAATGTCTTCGACGCGTCTGCGCTGCTCACGTTCCTGCAGGGCGAGCAGGGCGCAGCTGAAGCCGAAGAGGCACTCCAAGGCGGGGGCGCCTGCGGCGCTGCTAACTGGTCGGAGGTTGCGCAGAGGATCCGGGCGCATGGCCGTAACTGGGACTTGTCCCGATCGCTGCTGGTTAGCTACGGGGTCCAGGTCGAGGCGGTGACAGCCGCTGATGCTGAGTGGGCGGCCAGGAGGTGGGCACCTGGGGAAGGGCTGTCTCTCGCCGACCGGCTCTGCATGGCACTCGGCGACCGGCTGGATGCCGACATCTGGACCGCCGATCAGGCTTGGGGAACCAGCGGGCGGATACGACAGGTCCGCTGATCCGCGAACTATTCTTAATGGACCGAACCGGGCGGCCCGATAGCATCGGTCCGGCCGAGCCCGGCCATCGGCGAAGGCCGGCCAGCGCGTGGCAGCCAGAGGATGAACATGGACCACGATCCCCGCCCCGATGACCATCCTGCGATAGAACGAGTATCAACTGGGGCGCTCCCGGCCGATAATGACGTGGAGGCCCTCGTCTGCGCCGGCTACGAGCGCTATCGCCATCTCGACGAGGGGGCGGTCGCCGACTATATCCCTGCCCTGGCCGCAGCGTCGCCCGCCGCCTTCGGCGTGTGCATTGCCGGGGTTCAGGGGCGCCTGTTCTCGGTCGGCGACGCTGACCAGGAGTTCGCCATCGAGAGCATTTCCAAGCTCTTTGTCTTCGCCCTGGTTTGTCACACCCTCGGGCACGAGGAGGCGCGCCGGAAACTAGGTGTCAACAGCACTGGCCTGCCCTTCAACTCGGTGATGGCCATCGAGCTCAACGTCGACCGCACGATGAACCCGCTGGTCAATGCCGGCGCCGTGGCCACTACCAGCCTGGTGCCGGGCACGACTGCTGACGAGAAGTTCGAGAGCATCGTCGCCGCGATGTCGCGATTCGCCGGGCGGCGACTGGTGATGGACGATGACGTGTACGAGTCCGAGGCGGCGACCAATGACCGCAACCGGGGGATCGCCCACCTCCTCGACGGCTACGGCCGCATGTACTGCGACCCCGATCTCGCCACCGATGTCTACACCCGCCAGTGTTCTGTGCGCGTCAGCGCGCGGGACCTTGCCGTGATGGGAGCCACGCTGGCAAATGGCGGAGTGAATCCGGTGACCGGCGAGCAAGCCATCGACACCCGCTACTGCAAGCGAGTGCTGGCCGTGCTGGCTACAGCCGGGCTCTACGAGCAGTCTGGCCAGTGGCTCTACGATGTGGGTCTTCCCGGCAAAAGCGGGGTCGCCGGAGGCATCGTGACCGTGTCGCCGGGCAAGGGGGGCCTCGGCACGTTCTCCCCGCCGCTGGATGCGGCGGGCAACAGCGTGCGGGGACAACGCATCACCAGGTACCTCTCAGAAGCGCTGGGGCTCAACCTCTTTGCCTCGGCTCCCACGGCCTGACTCCACCGAAGGCAATCCCGGGTCTGCCACTGCCAGTCCCATAGGAGTGCATAGCCGGTCGCCTGCGGCCCGGGCGAAATTGACTGGGTCAGGCGGGCTGGGCGTCCTGCGATCGGACGCGAAATCCTCACCCGCAACGAGCGGCCGAACGGATCGAGGTCACCCCGCGCGGCACCCGGTTCATCGTCGCCGGCATCACGACCAGCGACGTCGATGAGCACCCGTTCGCCCGCGCGCCGGCGCGCCCGGTGCGGCTGGTGCCGATCCGCAGCGCGACGCCACCGTGCCGCGCACCATACTGGCATCGTGGCGGACATTCCCAGCGGCAGCCGCGGCAAAGACGAGTACGACGAGCCGGACGGGATGCTCTCAGTGTCCAGGCTGGTGGGCCGGATGGCAGGAATGCGCCCGCAGGTAACCAGCGCGGTGCCGGCCCGGCATGGCGGGGCGGCGGACCGGGTGCCGCAGGTCGTCGTGGTGGGCGGCGGCATCGCCGGGTTCTCCGCCGCGGTGGTGCTCGCCGAGCGGGGCATTCCCGTTGTGATCTATGAGGCCGCCGACTGGCTGGGCGGCAGGCTCGGCGCGCATCCGCATACCCTGCCTGACGGCACCGTGCAGTGGGCCGACCACGGGTTCCATGGCTTCTTCCGGCAGTACTACAACTGGCGGCGGATCTTGCGCCGTATCAGCCCCGGGACGGCGCCGCTGCTGCATCCGCTGGGCAGCTACCCGGTCATCTCGACGAGCTGGCCCGCTGAGGAATTCGACCGGCTGCCGCCCACGCCGCCGCTGAGCATATTCGCGCTCGCCCTGCGCTCGCCGAGCCTGCGGCTGCGTGACGTGGTCCATGCCGACTACGCCCGCGGCCTCAGCCTGCTCCGGTTCGACCCCGAACAGACCTACGCGCAGCTGGACCACATCAGCGCCGAGCAGTTCCTGGCGGGCCTAGGCGTGTCGCAGCGGGCCCGGCTGATGCTGTTCAACGTCTTCGCCCACTCGTTCTTCAACGATGCCGCTTCCCTGTCCGCGGCCGAACTGGTGGCGATGTTCCACTTCTTCTTCATGGGAAACCCCGAGGGCCTGGGCATGGACGCGCCGCACGCCGACTACGCCAGTGCCATCTGGACGCCGCTGCGCCGCTACGCCGAACAGCGGGGTGCTCGCATCGCGACCGGCACACCGGTCCTCAGGATGGACCGCGAGGCCGACGGGCCCTGGCGTGTCCACACCGGCGCCGGTGAGGCACTGACCGCCGACGAGGTCATACTGGCCACCGATGCCGGCGCGGCCGCGCGGATCCTCGGCGCCTCACCCGCAGCCACCTCCGGTGACCCACGTCTGGCCGCGGTGGCGGCCGAGCCACGCACCGGACCGCCGTACGCGGTCGCCCGTTACTGGCTAGACGGTGACGTCGACCCGGTCCGCGCGCAGTTCACCAGCATCGCCGATCCCGGCCTGCTCGATTCGGTCACGCTCTACCACCGCTTCGAAGCCGGCGCGCGGCAATGGCACGAGCGCACCGGAGGATCAGTGGCCGAACTGCACGCCTACGCCTGCCCATCCGGCGTCAGCGCGGCTGACCTCGGGGCGCAGATGCTGGCCGAACTGCGGGTCCTGTGGCCAGAGGTCACCCGCCTGAACCCGGTCGATCAGTACTGCCATGTGGGCACCGACGCAGCCGGATTCCCGATCGGTGCCCACGGCACCACACCAGGCGTGCGCACCGACGTCCCCGGGCTGGCACTGGCGGGCGACTGGGTCACGGCGCCGTTCCCCTGCGCGCTCATGGAACGCGCCGCCGTCACCGGGATCATCGCCGCGAACACCATCCTCGCCGCCCGCGGGTACGGCACGGAGCCCGTGTGGTCCGTCCCCCGGCGGGGTATGCTGGCCGGCCGCGGGCGCCGGAGCGGGCGGCCGTCAGCCAGCGGGGCTGGCCGCCGTTAGGCGGTGCTGGTACCCAAGCCCGTTCGGTAGTTCATCAGGGCCGAACGGGCGGGGTATCTCGTTCCTCCCGCACCGCGTGCCCGGGTCCTGATGGTTAGGCAGGCACCCCTATCAAGACACCAGCTAGGCCCATCGCGGGCAGACCCGCTGGTCCGTAGCGTCGAAGGCATGACAGCGCTACTGCTGGCCGCACTGTCCGCCGTGCTGTACGGGGCGGGAGTCGCGGTCGAGCACCAGCAGGCCGCGCGCATCCCAGCCAAGGCGGCCGGCCGGCATGCGCCGCTGCTAGCCCGGCTCGCCCGGCAGCCGCTGTGGCTGGCCGGCGCGGCCCTGGAAGCAGGCGGCTTCGCCGCGCACGCCGCGGCGCTGCGGACCGGATCGCTGGCCGCGGTGCAGATGGTTCTCGGCTGCTCGCTGCTCGTCAGCATCGCAGTGAGCAGCGGTCTCGCCCGGCGCAGGCTGCCCCGCCCCTGCTGGCCGGCGATCCTCGCGATCGTGACGGCGGTCGGCGCCATCCTTTTTCTGCTCGGGCCGGAGGACCACGCGGCCGGCCAGGCGCCGGGACGACTCGGACTGGCTGCGCTCGTCACCGGCATGATCACCGTCCCGATCGCAGCAGCCGGCCTGCTGGCCACCAGGCGGCAGACCCGGGCACTGCTGCTCGCCGTCGCGGCCGGGCTCGCCGACACCTGCGCCGCGGTGGTGACGATGGCGTTTACGCACAGCTTCACGCACGGGCTCGGCGCGGCCGTCACGTCCTGGCCGCCCTACGCACTGATCGTCGCCGGACTGGCGTCACTGGCACTGGCCCAGACCGCCTACCAGACCAACGCCCCGCTGATCACCTTGCCCACCATCACGGCGGTGATGCCGCTGGCCAGCCTGGCCGTCGGCATCGTCGCGCTGCACGAAACCGCGCACCTGAACGGCGCCCGCATCGTCATCATGGTGGCCTGCCTCGCGGTCGCCGTCACGGCGCTGGCCGGCCTGGCCCGGGCAGCCGCGACGGTAGCGGAAGCGGGTAAACAGCCCGGCGATGACCAATGGCCAGATGACCGTGGGCCAGATGACCGTGGGCCCGATGACCACCGGCCAGATAACCAACGGCCAGATAACCACCGGCCAGCGGAGTGGGCGCAGCATCCGGCCGAGCCGGCCGGTTCCGGTGCCCTGGTCGGTAGCCTGGCCACGTGGAGCACGTCCTGACCACGGAACGCCTGGTCCTGCGCCCGGTGACCGGGCAAGACCACGCTGGACTGCTGGCCCACTGGAGG
>JBAPYC010000083.1:0-3290 GCA_049284535.1 Streptosporangiaceae bacterium | reverse complement strand
GGGGAAGGCTGCGGGCGAGAGCACCGGGAACGCTGAAAACAGGCGCAGGCCTGCTGGGGAGCCGGAGGCGGCCCGGGAAGGGCAGCCTGAGCGGCGCGAGTTCCCGCGGCGGCGCCGGGGGCCGCGCGATCCGGAACGGCACGGTCGGCCGACCCGGTAGCGGCCGGCGCGCCAGCGCCCTGCTCCGCCGCGAGCGAGGCGAGGCGAGGCGGGGCTAGGGCGAGGCGGGCAGCGGAGGGAGCTCGGCGGTCTTTTCGTAGTCGGCTACCTCGGCCAGGCGCCGGGCGTGCCGGTGGTCCTCGGAGAAGGGAGTGGCGATGAAGACCTTGGCGAAACCTACCGCGTCATCGCTTGAGTACATCCGGGCGCCCAGGCTGAGCACGTTGGCGTTGTTGTGCTGCCGGGCTAGCTGAGCCGTTTCGTCGGTCCAGGCCAGCGCGGCGCGGATGCCCGGGATCTTGTTCGCGGCGATCTGCTCGCCGTTGCCGGATCCGCCGATGACGATGCCGAGGCTGCCCGGATCGTTGCTGACCCGGTCGGCTGCGCGCATCACGTACGGCGGGTAGTCGTCGTCGGGCTCGTAGGTTTCCGGCCCGCAGTCGACGGGCTCATGACCGGCGCTGGCCAGCCACTGAATGAGCCGGTTCTTCAGCTCGAAACCCGCGTGATCGGATCCCAGGTATACGCGCACAGGGTGAGTCTGGCAGAACAGGCTTGCCCGGCGGCAGCGGGCCCGCGGCCAGCCGAGGACCGCCCGGCGGAACGCGGCCGCTCAGTCGAAGATCGGGTCGCGGGTGCGGGAGCGCTTCAGCTCGAAGAAGCCGTCGGTGCTCGCGAGGGCCAGCACCCCGTCCCACAGCCGGGCGGCGGCCTCACCGCGCGGGATCGGGGACAGCACCGGCCCGAAGACCGACATCCCGTTCACCGAGATGATCGGCGTGCCGACCTCGTAGCCCACGCGCTCGATACCCTCGGCGTGCGAGGCCCGCAGGGCGGTATCGTATTCAGTGGAGTCCATCGCGTCCGCCAGGTCGGCCGGCAGGCCGGCCTCGGCCAGGGCGGCGACGATCGTGTCCCGGTCCCGGGGCGCCTTGTCCAGGTGGAAGCGCGTGCCGAGCGCGGTGTACAGCGGGCCGAGGACCTCCGGCCCGTAAGCCTGCTCCGCCGCGATCGCTACCCGGACCGGGCCCCAGCCGGTGGCCAGCGATTCCCGGTACTGCTCGGGCAGGTCCTTGTCCTCGTTCAGCACGGACAGGCTCATTACGTGCCAGGTCACCGTCACCGGCCGGACCTTCTCAACCTCGCCCATCCAGCGTGAGGCGATCCACGCCCAGGGGCAGATAGGGTCGAACCAGAAGTCGACACGAGTTGGCTCCTGCTGGGTCATATGCACTCCTCGCACAGAGGTTGTATCCAAATTTAAAGGGCCCGGCAGCGTCAACCTCGTGACGAGACCGCGAATTCCACGAAAGGCAAACGCCCGGTGTCATCGAACCTGACTCGCGATGAGGCAGCGGCCCGCTCGGCACTCATCAAGGTGGCTTCGTACCAGGTCGACCTCGACCTGACCGGCGGCGACACCACGTTCACCTCGACGGTCGTGGTCAGGTTCGGCTGCGCGGCACCGGGTTCGGCCAGCTTTATCAATCTGAGCGCCCCGGCGGTGCGCGAGATCACCCTGAACGACGCTCCGGTCAGCCCGGACGTCTTTGACGGGGACCGGATCGCGCTGACCGGCCTGGCCGCCGACAACGTTCTGCGGGTGGTCGCCGACTGCGCCTACTCGCGCAGCGGCGAGGGCCTGCACCGGTTCACCGACCCGGCCGACGGCCGCGTCTACATGTACTCGGACCTGGAGACCTTCGACGCGCACCGGGTCTACGCCTGCTTCGACCAGCCTGACATGAAGGCCAGCTACGAGCTGGCCGTCACCGCGCCGGCCGACTGGGAGGTCGTGTCGAACATGGCCCCGGACTCGGCCGTGCCGGACGGCGAGATCCAGCGCTGGCAGTTCCCGGCCACGCCGGTCATGCCCACCTACATCACGGCGGTGGCGGCCGGCCCTTACTACGCGGTCCGCGACGAGCACGACGGCATCCCGCTCGGTATCTTCTGCCGCCAGTCGCTAGCTGAGTACCTCGACCCGGCCGAGATTCTGGAAGTGACCCGCCAGGGCTTTGACTTCTTCCACAACTCGTTCGGCATCAAGTACCCATTCGGCAAATATGACCAGCTCTTCGTGCCTGAATTCAAGGAAGGCGCGATGGAGAACGCGGGCGCCGTGACCTTCCTGGAGTCCTACATTTTCCGGTCGCGGGTCACCGATTTCGCCCGCGAGGCGCGCGCCGAGACGATCCTGCACGAGATGGCGCACATGTGGTTCGGCGACCTGGTCACCATGCGCTGGTGGGATGACCTGTGGCTGAACGAGTCGTTCGCCACCTGGGCCGGCACGCTGGCGCAGGCCGAGGCGACCAGGTGGACGTCCGCCTGGACCACGTTCGCGCAGCTGTACAAGGCCTGGGCCTACCGGCAGGACCAGCTGCCCTCCACCCACCCGATCGCGGCGGACATACCCGACATCGCAGCGGTCGAGGTGAACTTCGACGGGATCACCTACGCTAAGGGCGCGTCCGTACTCAAGCAGCTCGTGGCCTACGTCGGCCGGGAGAATTTCCTGGACGCCGTGCGGAAGTACTTCGCCGCGCACGCCTGGGGCAACGCGACGCTGGCCGACCTGCTGGCCGCCCTCGAGGAGACCTCGGGCCGCGACCTGGCCGCGTGGTCGGAGCAGTGGCTGCAGACCGCCGGGGTGAACACGCTGCGGCCGTCGTACACCCTGGACGACGACGGGAGGTTCACCGAGTTCGTGGTGGAGCAGGAGGCGGCCGCCAGCCATCCGGTGCTCCGCTCGCACCGCATCGCCATCGGGCTGTACGACCTGACCGCCGACGGCCTGGTCCGCCGCCACCGGGTGGAGACCGACGTGGCGGGCCCGCGCACGGTGGTGACCGAGCTGGCCGGGCAGCCACGCCCGGACCTGGTCCTGGTCAACGACGATGACCTCAGCTACACCAAGATCCGCCTGGACGCGCATTCGCTGCGCACGCTGGTGGAGTCGATAGCCGAATTCACCGATTCGCTGCCCGCCGCGCTGTGCTGGTCCGCCGCCTGGGACATGTGCCGCGACGCGGAGATGGCGGCCCGCGACTACGTCCAGCTCGTGATGCTGGGCGTATCCTCGGTGGCCGACATCAGCGTGGTGCAGACCCTGCTGCGGCAGGCCGGCC
>JBAPYC010000082.1:0-2211 GCA_049284535.1 Streptosporangiaceae bacterium | reverse complement strand
GGCCAGCGTCCTGTTCCTCGCCGACGCCGCGGCCGCGGCGGTGCTGGCCGCCGGGGCCGCGATACTCGGCCTGTACCTGTCGGCCCGGCGGCGCCGTTACGAGTACGCTGCCCTGTCCGCTTCGGGTGTGCCGCACCCTACCCTGCGCCGGTCGCTGCTGGCCGAGCTGAGCCTCGTCCTCGGCTTCGGCAGCCTCATCGGTGTAGCCACCGGCCTGGCCGCGGCGGTGGTGGCGCTGCGCAGCGTGCCTGAATTCCTCACCAGCCCCCCGGTGCCCGCGCTGTCGTATGTCCCGTCCGCGGCGCCGCTGGCGGTGTTCCTCGGCGCGGCTGCCGCGCTGCTGGCCGTCGCGGCGGTGACGGCCAGTCTCCTGCTCATCCGGGGAGTCAGCCTCGACCAGCTCCGGGAAACCGCCGCATGACCGCGATGGTGCGCTGCGAGGGCCTGGTCCAGGTGTACGGGGCACCCGGCCAGGAAGTCACCGCCCTGCGCGGTGTCGACCTCACCGTCGAAGCCGGGAACACCATCGCCCTGCTCGGCCCCTCCGGGGCGGGGAAGTCCACCCTGCTGTGGCTGCTCGCCGGGCTGCTGAAACCCACCGCCGGCGTCGCCGAGGTATGCGGTCGGCGGGTCAGCGACCTCACCCGCCGCTCAGCCGCGCAGATGCGGTTGCGCGAAGTCGGCGTCGTCCTGCAAAACCCCGGCCGCAACCTGCTGCACAACGACACCGCGGCCGGCAACGTCCTGTTCGCCCAGCGCCCCACCCGCCGGACCCGTGCCGTCAAACGCCGGCGGGCTGCTGACCTGCTGGAAGCGGTCGGCCTGGCCAAGGTCGCGCACCGTCCCGCGGGCCGTCTGTCCGGTGGTGAACAGCAGCGGCTCGCACTGGCGATCGCGCTGGCCAACGGGCCACAGCTGCTGCTGGCCGACGAGCCCACCAGCCAGCTCGACCAGCAGTCCGCAGCCTCAGTCATCGAGCTGATCCAGGCCGCCAACCAGGACCTGGGCACCACCGTGGTCGTGGTCACCCACGACCCGGCGGTAGGCAGCGCTCTGGGGCGCACTATTACCATCCGCGACGGCCGGGTCGGCGCCGAAGGCCACGCCGGCACCGAATACCTCGTCGTCTCCCGTGACGGCTCCGTCCAGCTCCCCGCCGAAGTGCTGGAAGCTACCCTGCCGCCCGGGACGCTGGCCCGGGCCGTCCCCACCGCCGACGGCGTGCAACTACACCGGGCCGACCCGGGCGGAGGCTGACGTGCTCGAAGCCCGCGGCATCCGCTACATCCGGGACGGCCAGCTCATCCTGGACGGCGTCAGCCTCACCGTGGCAGCAGGGGAAAGCCTCGCCATCACCGGCCCATCCGGCTCAGGGAAAACCAGCCTGCTCGCGATCATCGCCGGGCTTACGCCCCCCGCCAGCGGCGAGGTGTATCTCGACGGGGCGCGCCTCACCGGGTTCGCCGGGCCGTCCGCGGGCGTGGCCCTCATCCTGCAGGGCTACGGCCTGGTCTCATTGCTGACCGCCGCCGAGAACATCGAGATAGCACTCCGCGCCGCCGGCGTGCCCGCGCGCACTGCGCAGCCTGCAGCCCGCACCGCCTTGGACCAGCTCGGGCTCGGCGCCCATGCCGCCCAGATCGTCGAGGAGCTTTCCGGCGGCCAGCAGCAGCGCGTCGCAGTCGCCCGCGCCCTCGCGCTACGGCCCAGGCTGCTGATCGCGGACGAACCCACCGCAGAACTCGACCCCGCAGCCCGCACCGTCGTGCTCACGCGGATCTTCGACATACTCGCCACCGGCGGATCCCTCGTGATCGCCACCCACGACCCCGAAGTAGCCGAACGATGCGACCACACCCTCGACCTCCGCGTCATGGTCAGCTGACCAGCATCCCGCCCGCCGAGCGGGCCGCCAGACGCCAACCAAACCAACGACCGGAGACGGCCCCGGCCACGCGGGCAACCATTCCCCCGCGCAGCCAACGGCCACACCCCCGCCCATGCTGGCGCCACGTCCCTGACCCGAGGCGGCCCACCCACCCGCCCGCCCGGGCGGTGGGTGGCCTGTACATATCTGACTCACCGCCGACCCGAATACCACGTCGGCGCTGACGACTGCTCCGTCGTCCAATCCTCTGTTCCGTACAGTTGTGTCACATCGCCCATGGCTGCTGCGGGTGATGATCGAGTCCAGAGTTATGAGCCCAGCGG
>JBAPYC010000081.1:0-3726 GCA_049284535.1 Streptosporangiaceae bacterium | reverse complement strand
CCGCCGGGGTCAAGGCGGTCCTGGCCGACCTGGCCAGGGCGCCGTTCCTGGCGCCGGAGGCTGGGCGGCTGCGGGAACTCGGGCTCGATGCCCGCGCCATCGCGGCCGCGGCCCGGGCCGGCCTGCTGCTGCGGGTGAACGAGCAGATCGTGCTGGCCCCGGACGCGAAGGCGGAGGCCGCGCGGGTGCTGGCCCGGCTCCCGCAGCCGTTCAGCACCGCCGAGGCCCGGCAGGCGCTGGCCACCACCCGGCGCGTCGCGATCCCGCTGCTGGAGTACCTGGACCGGGCCAGGGTGACCGAACGTCTCCCCGACGACCGCCGCCGCCTGCGATTAGAGGCTGCGGAACTCGGGGGAGCGGCGCAGGACGTCGGCGACCCGGCGGGCGGTGCCGAAGCCTGCCACCCGCAGGAAACCGCCGCCGTGCACCTTGAAGACCGAGGCGCCGGGCCGGTCGGCGATCGAGATCGTGGCGTAGGCCAGCGGGCTTTTGCGCACCACGACGCCGCGGCCGTCGCCGGCCTGGACCTGGTACCGCGGGCCCAGCCTGCGGCCGAGGACCGTGATCACCTCGGCCGGGGTCACATTCTTGCGCGGAACCCTTACCGTCGACATGACCCCAGGTTAGGGCGTCAAGCTGAAATCAGGCTGAAAGCCAGACGGCCGCGTCGGGCGGCAGCAGGCCTCCGGCGAGCGGCTCGCTGACCAGCAGGATCTGCCGGTGCGCCGGCAGCGCCACCGGCTCGGTGCCGAGGTTGGCGGTGAAAACGAAGCCGGGCTCGCGGGCGAAAGACAGGACGCCGGCGGGACTATCCAGCCAGCGCATACCGCCCGGGCCCAGGGCCGGATGCTGGCGGCGCAGCCGCAGGGCCGCCTGGTACAGCGCGAGGAACGAATCCGGCTGTGCCTGCTCGGCCTCGGCGCTGTAACGCCCCCAGTCCGGTGGCTGGGGCAGCCATGGCGGGCTGGCCGGACCGGCCGAGAAGCCGTAGTCCGGCCCGTCCTTGGTCCAGGGCAGCGGAACCCGGCAGCCGTCGCGGCCGGGGACGCGTCCCCCGCTGCGGAAGAACCGTGGATCCTCCCGGTCCGCGTCGGGGATGGCGGTGACCTCCGGCAGGCCCAGTTCCTCGCCCTGGTAGACGTAGGCCGAGCCGGGCAGGGCGAACAGCAGCAAGGCCGCGGACCGGGCGCGGCGCACGCCCCGGCCGGCGTCCCGGTCGCCCAGGGCAATGAGCTTGGCCACCGTGTCCGGCTGGGAGCCCTCGTCCAGGCGGTACCGGCTCACCGGGCGGGCCACGTCGTGGTTGCCGATCACCCATGGCGCGCGGGACCCGCCGGTCAGCTCGAGTGCCGAGTCGATCGCGGCGCGCAGCTCGTTCGCCTGCCAGCCGGCCACGATCAGGCCGAAGTTGAAAACCTGGGGCAGGGAGTCCCCGGCCAGGTAGGGCGTCAGGGTTTCCGGGCGGTCGTACCAGACCTCGCCGATGGCGGTCCGGGCTCCCGGGAAGCCCTCGGCCGGGTAGGAGTCAAGGATGGCGCGCCAGGACCGGTAGAGCTGGTGCAGTTCGGGACGGTGCCGGTACGGCGAGGGCGCGTTCAGCGGGCGTTCGGAAGCCAGGTCGGGAAGGTCCGGATCCTTGAAGATCCCGTGCGCGACGTCGATCCGCAGCCCGGCCACGCCCCGGTCGAGCCAGAACCTGATCACGTCCTCGAACATGGCCGGGACGTCCGGGTTGCGCCAGTTCCAGTCCGGCTGCGCCGTGTCGTACAGGTGCAGGTACCACTGCCCGGGCTGGCCGCTGGCCTCGGTGACCCGGGTCCAGGCCGTCCCGCCGAACTGGGAGGGCCAGTTGTTCGGCGGTTCCTGGCCGCCGGGACCGCGCCCGTCCCGGAAGAAGAACCGGTCCCGCTCCGGGCTCCCAGGCGGGGCCGACAGCGCCGCCTGGAACAGCGGGTGCGCGCTGGAGCAGTGGTTCGGCACCAGGTCGATGATGACCCGGATCTCGTGCGCGGCGGCTTCCTTGACCAGATGGTCGAAGTCGGCCATGGTGCCGAGCCGCGGGTCGACCGCGCAGTAGTCGCTGACGTCGTAACCGCCGTCGGCCAGCGGGGACGGGTAGAACGGGGTCAGCCAGACGGCGTTGACGCCGAGCCCGGCCAGGAACCCCAGGCGCGAGCGCAGCCCCGGCAGGTCGCCTACGCCGTCGCTGCCCGCGTCAGCGAAGCTGCGCGGGTACACCTCGTACACGATCGCGTCTTCCCACCACATCAGCTGCATCCTACGGGGCGGCCCCGTCCCGCATATGATGGAGTGGTCCGGGCGATGACGGAAGACCGAGTAACCGGGGCGTTCCTGCCGCTCAGAGAGCCGCCGGCAGCTGTGAAGGCGGACGGCGGGCCCTCGGCGAAGACACCTTCCCAGGCCGGGCCGCTGGCCCCGTAAGGGCCGCCGAGGCCGGTGCACGCCGGCGAAGGTGCGGTGGCACCGCGACCTAGCCCCCGCCCGCACCTCCAGGGCTTTACGCCGAACTGGAGGTGAAGATCATGACATCCGCATCGACCCTGACGGGTGCTTCCCGTACCCTCGCGGCCGACCTGCCGCACGCGGCGGCCGGCCAGCCGGTCCGGCTCGAGGGCTGGGTGCACCGTCGCCGGTTCCTGGGTGCGGTCACATTCCTGATCCTGCGCGACCGCTCGGGCCTGGCCCAGGTGGTCGTCCGCGAGCAGGACACCCGGGAGCTGGTCCGGGACTGCGGCGAGGAGACCGTGATCGCGGTCACCGGGATCGCCTCGCGCAACCCGGCCGCGCCGGGCGGCGCCGAGGTGACCAGCCCGCGGATCACGCTGCTCGGCGAGCCCGCGCAGACCCCGCCGATCGAACTGTGGCGTCCGGCGCTCGACGCCGGGCTGCCCGCCGTCCTGGACCACGCCGCCGTGTCCTGGCGGCACCCGGTCCGGCGGGCGCGATGGGAGCTGGCAGCCGCGTCGCTGCGTGGCTTCCGGTCGGCCCTGGACGGCCTGGGATTCACCGAGATCCAGACGCCAAAGTTCGTATCCTCGGCCACCGAATCCGGTGCCAACGTCTTCAAGGTCGACTACTTCGGCCGCCCGGCCTACCTGGCCCAGTCGCCGCAGTTCTACAAGCAGACCATGGTCGGGGTCTTCGAGCGGGTCTACGAGACCGGCCCGGTGTTCCGGGCCGAGCCGCACGACACCGCCCGCCACCTGGCCGAGTACGTCTCTCTGGACGCCGAGCTCGGCTTCATCCGCGACCACCGCGACGTGCTGGCCATCCTCCGGCACGCGCTGGCCGGGATGACCGCGGCGGTCAGCGCCGAAGCCCCATCCGCCGTCGCCCTGCTCGGCGTCGCCGTCCCCACGGTGCCCGAGCAGATCCCGGTTATCGGTTTCAGCGAGGCGCTCGCGATCGCAGGCGCACCGCCGGACGAGCCCGACCTGGCGCCCGCGCACGAACGGGCCGTCGGCCGCTGGGCCGCCGAAACACATGGCAGCGACTTCGTCGCGGTCGAGGGCTACCCGATGGCCAAGCGGCCGTTCTACACCCATCCGCAGCCGGGTGACGAACGGTGGTCCAACAGCTTCGACCTGCTCTTCCGCGGCCTGGAGCTGGTGACCGGAGGGCAGCGCCTGCACCGGCACTCGGACTACCTGGCCGCCATCCGGGCTCGCGGCGAGGACCCGGCCGCCTACGCGGACTACCTGGAAG
>JBAPYC010000080.1:0-2021 GCA_049284535.1 Streptosporangiaceae bacterium | reverse complement strand
GGATCGAGCTTGGCTCCCGGGTCGTCGGCGGCGCGGTCACCCCGTACGGGGCCTTTGCCGAGTTCACGCTGATGAACGCGGCCGCCTCGTCCTGGGCCGTGATCTCGGCCGGGCTGAACGCCGGGTTGGCGATCTTCAGCACGCCCAGCACGGTGGCATCCGGCCGGATGAGCAGGAAGTTGGCGTCCTGCTGGCTGCCCAGCGGGTCGGCGTGGGCGATGAGCCCAAGCTCGGAGGCAATCCGTTCGGCCTCTTCGGTGCTGATCGCCGGCGCCGGCAGTGCCCCGTAGCGGAAGAAGTCCACCCCGGTGGCGCCCCCAGAATGCTCAGGGTGTGAAGACAACCCGTCCCACCGTGTCGCCGTCGGCCAGCTTCTGCAGCCCAGCCGGCACCTGCTCCAGGCTCATCTGGTCGCCCACCAGCGGCCGGATCGCGCCCTGGTCGGCCAGCTTGGTCAGCTCGGCGTGGCAGTCGACCAGGGTCTGCGGGTCCTTGGTCTGGTACAGGCCCCAGTGCAGGCCCACGATCGAGTAGTTCTTGATCAGCGCGTGGTTCAGCGCGGCGGTGGGGATCTGGCCGCTGGCGAAGCCGATGATCAGGATCCGGCCCTCGAACGCGACGCACTTGGTGCTGCGCCCGTAGACCTCGCCGCCCACCGAGTCATAGATCACGTCGGCGCCCCGGCCGCCGGTGACCTCCTTGACCACCGCGACGAAGTCCTGGCTGGTCCGGTCGATGACCACGTCGGCGCCCAGGGCGCGGGCCACCTCGGCCTTGCGCTCGCCGCCGACCACGCCGATCACCCGGGCCCCGGCCGCCTTGCCCAGCTGCACCGCCGCGCTGCCGACCCCGCCCGCGGCCGCCTGGACCAGCAGCGTCTCCCCGGAGCGCAACCCTGCCCGCAGATGCAGCCCGAACCAGCCCGTCTGATAGCTCACAAAGAACGCCGCGGCTTCGGAGTCGGTCAGACTATCCGGTGCGGGAAACGCGCCGGCCGCGTTCATCAGCGTGAACTCGGCAAAGGCCCCGTACGGGGTGACCGCGCCGCCGACGACCCGGGAGCCAAGCTCGATCCCGGTCACGCCCGGCCCGGTGGCCACCACCTGGCCGCACAGCTCGAGCCCGGGCGTGTACGGCAGCGGCGGCCGGACCTGGTACTGGCCGCGGCACATCAGCAGATCGGGGAAGTTCGCCGCCGCGCCGAGCACCCGGACCTTGACCTGCCCGGCGCCCGGCTCGGGCTCGGGCACATCGTCCAGCCGCAGCACGTCGGCGGGCTCGCCCAGCTCGTGTACCCGCCATGCCTTCATGCCGCGCCTCCGGTCCGCCCTGTCTCTTCTTGCTGAGCCTCTTTTTGCTGAGCCTCTTCGATCTTCTGCTCCATCCGGTTCATGCCACGCAGCCACTTGTCCGGGTCGCCCGCGCGCAGCTGGTAGTACCCGCGCACCTCGGGGTGGGGGAGGATGAGGAACCGGCCGTCGGCCATGCCGGCGAGCAGCGCCTCGGCCACCTGCTCGGGCTCGATGGCGGCGTCGGCCAGGACCACCTGCCCGGCCTGGCCGGACTGGGCCAGCATGTCGGTCCTGACGCCCTGCGGGCAGATGCAGTGCACGGTGAGGCCGCGGTGGGCGTAGGTGGCGGCCATCCACTCGGCGAAGGACTCGGCCGCGTGCTTGGTCACCGAGTACGGCGCCGAGCCCAGCATGGTCAGCAGGCCGGCCGCGGACGCGGTCACGACCAGGCAGCCCCGGCCGCGCTCCAGCCAGGCCGGCAGCAGTTCCCGGGCGGCTCGCACGTGGGCCATCACGTTGACGTCCCAGGACTGCTGCCACAGCGGGTCCGGGGTCTCCGGGCCGGTGCCCACGGCCACCCCGGCGTTGGAGCAGTAGATGTCGATCTCACCCAGGTGCCCGCGGGCCGCGGCGATCAGGTCCTGCACCCCCGCCTCGGTCCCGGCGTCGGCTGCTACCGCGTACCCGCCGATCTCGGCCGCCACGGCCTGCGCGGCCGCGCCGTTCAGG